>NZ_JBSGCD010000012.1:0-229565 GCF_053601675.1 Micromonospora sp. NPDC004704
GCCACACGCCGGGTCACCACCATGCCCACCAGCAGAAAGACCACTAACGGCACACCACCAACCAAGATCAATCACTCATGAAAGACCGAGGCTAGGCGGGGTTACGGGGCGTGCCGGTGACAGCCACGTGAAGATGCTGTTTCGTGGCCCCGGATCGGGGGGTGTTCCCCGTCACTTGTCGCGCCGGAGCCCGCCCGCGACGTGTTCGGCGATCAGCTCGAACGAGCGGATCCGCTCGTCGACGTCGTAGACCATCGCGGTCAGCATCAGCTCGTCGGCCCGGGTCCGCTCCAGCAGCTCGGTGAGCTGCCTGCGGACGGTCTCGGGGCTGCCCATCGCCTGCCCCTGCATCCGTTCCCGGCTGAACTGCCGCTCCGCCTCCGTGAACGGGTACGCGGCGGCCTCCTCGGGCGTGGCCAGCGGCTCCGGCCGACCCGAGCGCAGGCGCAGGAAGGAGAGGGCGGCGGGCCCGGACAGCCACTGCGCGTGCTCGTCGGTCTCCGCGCAGATCGCGTTCACCGCGACCATCGCGTACGGCTTGTCCAGCCACTGCGACGGGCGGAAGTTCTGCCGGTAGAGGGCCAGCGCCGGCAGGGTGTTGGTGGAGCTGAAGTGGTGGGCGAAGGAGAACGGCAGGCCGAGCAGCCCGGCGAGCTGTGCGCTGAAGCCGCTCGACCCGAGCAGCCAGACGGCGGGCATGTTCCCCCGGCCGGGGCTGGCGGTGATCGGACCGGGGCGGTCCCCGGTGAAGTAGTTGATCAGGTCGGCGAGCTCCTGCGGGAAGTTCTCGGCCGAGAGTCCTTCCATCGTGCGACGCAGCGCCAGCGCGGTCACCTGGTCGGTCCCCGGCGCCCGGCCGATGCCCAGGTCGATCCGGCCAGGGTGCAGCGCCTCCAGGGTGCCGAACTGTTCGGCGACCACCAGCGGCGCGTGGTTGGGCAGCATCACCCCGCCCGAACCGACCCGGATCGTCGAGGTGGCCGCGGCCAGGTGGGCGATCACCACGGGTGGGGCGCTGCTGGCGATGGCCGGCATGTTGTGGTGTTCGGCCACCCAGAAGCGCTGGTAGCCCAACTCCTCGGTCCGCCGCGCGAGGGCGGTGGTGTGCCGCAGGGCCTCACCGGCGGTGGTGCCGGCGGCGACCGGGGCAAGGTCAAGAACAGACATGGGTACGTCGATCACACAGTCGATCAACAGTCGGCCCGCCCAAATTGTTCCACTCGGGCGGATCGGGTGAGCTTGCCCACCGAGGTGCTCGTCGGCACGGGTGTCGGCAGCCTGTTGCCCGTCAGCCGATCAGGGTCCAGAGGTGTTGGGCGGAGGGCGACTCGAACTCACCCCGGGCGGCCTGCTGGGCCAGCTCCTCGCGGCTGAGTCCCAGTTCGGCGAGCTGCCCGTCGACGAAACGGTTCCAGTCCTCGTCGGCCTGGCGCCGCTCCTGCTCGTCACCTGTCATGACTCGGACCCTACCGCCCCGGTACGACGGCCGGGCCGGGTGGTCGCGGCCCCGGCGGTGGGCCGGACCGGCTCGGTGACATTGATCAAGGTATGTGCGGAATGGGTGAAGACATTGGATGTCTTCCTCTGCGGGAAAAGATCGATCCGGACCTGGCTGCGGGGTCGGTCCCCCCGATACGCGTGGGAGCGTCGATGACCAGCGCTTTGTGGGTTTTGGCGAGCCCTGGCTGATCTTGAGGTGGGCGGATACCTCCGATGTCTGGCGGCTCAAAAGGTTGACAGAGTTGTTTCACGGTGTAAACATCGCCGATATCTGAACTCGATGGAAATGGATTCGAGTAACTCGAATGAGGAGCGGAAGAAAATCGTCCAGCGTCGATAAGGCATTCGAGCTGATCGGCGCGGTTTCCGAGGCTGGCGGGGCCGGACTGACCCTGGGCGAGCTTGCCGCGGAAGCCGGCATCGCGCTGAGCACCACCCACCGGTACACCACCTCACTGCTCGAACTCGGCGTGTTCGAACGGGACCCGGCCGGCGCCTTCCACCTCGGCGTCACCCTCATCGCGCTCGCCGGGCAGTACCTCGAAGAGGACGGTCTGCGCGCCGCGGCCCGCCCGTACCTGGTCGAACTGGTCGAGTTGAGCGGGGAGACGGTGCACCTGGGCATCCCGGTCGGCAACCACATCGTCTACGTGGACAAGGTGGAGAGCGCGAAGTCCGTACGGCTGGTCTCCCGGATCGGCAGCCGGGTGGCGATGCACAGCACCTCGATGGGCAAGGCCGTACTCGCCGCGCTGGACGAGCGGCGACGCGCGGAGATCCTCACCGGTCCACTGCCGGTCCGTACCGCCAGGACGCTCACCGGCGCGGCGCTGAGCACCGAACTCGACCTCGTCCGGGCCCGCGGCTTCGCGATCGACGACGAGGAGAACGAGGAGGGCGTCCGGTGTTTCGGCCTGCCGATCCTGAGTGCCTCCGGCCAGCCGGTCGGCGCGTTCAGCGTGTCGGCTCCGGCGCACCGGTTCAGCATCGACGACTGCCATCGCCTCGCGCCGACCGCACTGGCCATGGCCGTCAATATCGGTCGACGGATCGGTTATCCGGCCCATCGCCGCCGCCCGTCGCCGGAAAACCACACCCGACCGGAACACCCGAGCATCAGCGAACACGCCCGCTGACCCAGCCAAGGAGTGGAACGGATGTCCGCCGTCACATCGTCAACTGGTTCCGCCCCGTCCACCGACGCCGTCCCGGCGGCCGAGTCGGTCATCACCGTGCACAATCCGGGCACCGGCGCGCTGCTCGGCGAGGTCGAGGCTGCCGGTGAGGAACGCGTACTGGCGGTGGTCGACGCCGCCCAGGCCGGTCAGCGGGCGATGGCCGCGCTGCCCGCACACGAGCGGGCGGGGCTGCTGCGCCGGATCGCCGACCTGGTCGAGGCCGAACAGGAGAGCCTGGCCCGGCTGCTCGCGGCCGAGAACGGCAAGCCGCTGCCGCAGACCAGGGGCGAGGTCGAGGCGGCGATCCGGATCTTCCGCGCCCACGTGGGCGAGGCGACCCGGCTCTTCGGCCGGCAGATCCCGCTGGACGCCGTACCCGGAATGGAGCGGCACCTGGCGGTGACCGTGCGCGAACCGATCGGCGTGGTGGCCGCGCTGGTCCCGTTCAACTACCCGGTCGAGCTGTACGCGCACAAGGCCGCCGCCGCCCTCGCCGCCGGCAACGCCGTCGTGGTGCAGCCACCCGCGCGCTGCCCGCTCAGCCTGGTCCGGATCGCCGAACTGGTCGAACTGGCCGGTGCGCCCCGGTACGCGCACCAGGTCGTCACCGGCGGGGTACGGGTCTCCCAACTCCTGGCCGAACTGCCCGGCATCGCGGCGGTGAGCCTCACCGGCAGCACCTCGGCCGGGCGGGAGATCGCCCGACGGGCCGCCGCCACCCTGAAGAAGGTCTTTCTCGAACTCGGCGGCAACGATGCGCTGATCGTCTGCGACGACGCGGACGTGGAGCAGGCCGCCCGGGCGGTGGTGCTCGGCCGGCTGGCCCGGGGCAACGGGCAGATCTGCTGCGCGGTCAAGCGGGTCTACGTGCAGGACGGCGCGTACGACGCGTTCGTGGCGTCGCTGCTCGCGCAGACCGCCGAGCTGACCGTCGGCGACCAGTTGGTCGAGACGACCGACGTCGGTCCGCTGATCGCCGAGTCGGCGGCGGCACAGGTCGAGGACGCGGTCGGCCGGCTCGTGCACGACGGTGCCCGGCTGGTCGCCGGTGGGGCCCGGCGGGGCGCCTTCGTCGACCCGACCGTCCTGGTCGACGTGCCGCCGGACAGTCCCGCCCTGGCCGCGGAGATCTTCGGCCCGGTGGCGCCGGTGGCCCGGTTCACCGACCCGTTCGACGCGGTCGCGATGGCGAACGAGTCGCCGTACGGGCTGCACGCGGCGGTGTTCACCCGGGACATCTCGCGCGCCTTCACCCTGGCCCGGCGGCTCGACGTCGGCGGGGTGCTGATCAACGGCTCGACCGCCGTACGCGCGGAGAACCTGCCGTTCGGCGGGACCAAGGACACCGGCGGCTACCGCGAGGGCGTACACGACACCGCCCTGGACTTCACCCGGCAGAAGACCATCGTGGTGATGGAGGCCTTCGAATGAGCCTCGAACTGCGGGGGGTGCACAAGGACTACGGCGGCGTCGAGGTGCTGCACGGGGTTGATCTGGTCGGACAGCCGGGCGAGGTGCTGGCCGTGGTCGGTGCGAACGGTGCCGGCAAGTCCACCCTGATCAAGATCCTGGCCGGGGCGCAGCCGATGAGCGCGGGCGAGATGCGCCTCGACGGCGAGCGGGTCGAGCTGCGTTCGCCGCACGACGCGCACGACCACGGCATCCGTACGGTCTACCAGGAACTCAGCCTCGTCCCCGAGTTGTCGGTCACGGAGAACCTGCTGATGGGGAACTTCCCCCGCCGGGCCGGCCTGATCGACTGGGCCGCCGCGCACCGCCGGGCGGGTGCCCTGCTCGACTCGATCGGGTTCGGCGCGATCAACCCCCGTACCGTCGCGGGCCGGCTCTCGGTGGCCCGGCAGCAGATGGTCGAGATCGCGAAGGCGCTGGTCGCCGAGCCACGGATGCTGGTGCTCGACGAGCCCTCCGCGGTGCTGGCCGGCAGCGACCTCGACTCGCTCTTCGCGCTGGTACGGCGGCTGACCCAACGCGGTGTGCTGGTGGTGTACGTCTCGCACCGGCTGGCCGAGGTGCTCGAACTCGCCAGCACCATCGTGGTGATCAAGGACGGTCGGGTGGTGGCCACGACCACTCCGGCCGAGACCGACGAGGACGAGCTGATCCGGCTGATGGCCGGGCGGCGACTGGCCCAGATCTACCCGGACCGGCGGGAGGGCAGGGGCGCTCCCCGGCTGACCGTCACCGGGCTCGGCCGGCCGGGGGAGTTCACCGACGTCTCGTTCACCCTGCACGAGGGCGAGGTCGTCGGCCTGTTCGGGCTGGTCGGCTCGGGCCGAAGCGAACTGGCCCGGTGCGTCTTCGGCGCCGAGCGGGCCGCGACCGGCGAGGTCCGGGTCGCGGGCGGGGGAGGGGACTTCCGTACCCCGGCGGAGGCGATCGCGGCCGGGGTCGCACTGGTCACCGAGGACCGCAAGCGCACCGGGCTGGTGCTCGACCTGACCGTCCGGGACAACATCGCCCTTACCACCCTGCACCGGCACAGCCGGGTCGGCCTGGTCGACCGGGCCCGCCAGCGGCGGGACGTGACCACGATGGTCGACCGGCTCGCCATCCAACCGGCGCACTGCGCCTCGATGCCGGTGGTCAACCTCAGCGGCGGCAACCAGCAGAAGGCGGTGCTGGCCAAGTGGCTGCTGGTCGGCCCGAGCGTGCTCATCCTCGACGAACCGACCCGGGGCGTGGACATGGCCACCCGGGTGGAGATCTACCGCATCATCGACGACCTGGCCCGGTCCGGGCTGAGCGTCCTGCTCATCTCCTCGGACCTGACCGAGGTACTCGGGGCCAGCGACCGGGTCCTGGTGATGCGGCAGGGCCGGCTCACCGGTGAGCTGGCCGCCGACCGGACCACCGAGGACGAGGTGCTCGGGTACGCGATCGGACCGGCCGCCGGCCGGATGGAGCAGACGCCCGTGACCGGGCACGAGGAGAGGGTATGACGGGGCAGCTCACCGACACCGCGCCGGACACCGCCACCGGCGGCGGACCACGACGGCCGTTGCGACTCGTGGTCAACGGCCGGGACCGTACGGTCGAGGCGGTGCTCGGCACGCTCGTCGTCGGGCTGATCGTGGTGGCCGCCCTGACCTCCGACACCTTCTTCACCCAGACCAACCTGACCAACCTGCTCAAGCAGATGGTGACCACCGGGCTGCTCGCCTTCGGCATGCTGGTGGTCATCCTCACCGGAGGCATCGACCTCTCGGTCGGTTCGGTGGTCGCGTTCGCCGGGATCGTCACCGCCGGACTGGTCTCGGGGCTGCCGATCCCGTTGGCGATGCTGGTCGGCATCCTGGCCGGGATCGGGTTCGGGCTGGTCAACGGCACCCTGATCGCCCGGTTCGGGTTGGCGCCGTTCGTGGTGACGCTGGCCGCGCTGACCACCGTCCGGGGGTTGGCGTTCGTCTACTCCGAGGTCCCGATCGCCCCGGACGACCCGGCGTTCTTCACCCTCGGCACGGCGATGGTCGGTCCGATTCCACTGACCACGGTGATCATGCTGGCGGTCTTCGGCCTGGGCGGGGTGTTCCTGTCCCGTACCCCGGCCGGGCGGTCGATCATCGCGATCGGCGGCAACCCGGAGACCGTACGCCTCGCCGGCATCAACGTACGCCGGCACGTGATCCTCGCGTACACGATCAGCGGTGCCTGCGCCGGCCTGGCCGGGGTGATCCTGGCCAGCCGGGTCGGGATCGCCCAGCCGAGCGTCGGTGTCGCCTTCGAACTGGACGCGATCGCCGCGTGCGTGATCGGCGGGGCGAGCCTGGCCGGCGGGCGCGGTACGGCGAAGGCGACCCTCGGCGGTGTCCTCGTCCTCGCCCTGATCAACAACCTGCTGAACCTGTACGGCGTGCAGAGCTTCTGGCAGCAGGTCCTCAAGGGACTGATCATCATCGCGGTGATCCTGGTCCAGCGGGTCAACCGGGTACGCCCCTGACCCGGGACGCGCCCACACCACCACCCCACCCACCACACCACGGGAGATGTTGGCATGAACCCGAAGAAGCTCAGCCGACTGCTGGTCACCGGCACCCTCGCCCTCGCCCTCGGCCTGACCGCCTGCTCCGAGTCCGGCGGCTCGGGTGCCGGCGGGGACGGCTCGTACACGATCGGCGTGGCGAACTTCATGTTGAGCGGGCCCTACTTCAGCGGCATGGACAAGGCCATCGCGGCCCAGGCGAAGAAGAAGGGGAACGTCGAGATCATCAGCACCGACGCGAACGGTGACGCCGCCAAGCTCGCCGCGAACGTCGAGGACCTGCTCAGCAAGAACGTCGACGCGGTGATCATTTCCGGTGGACCGCTGGAGTCGGCCCCGGCGGCGCTCAACGCGATCAAGGCGGCGGGCAAGCCGGTGGTGCTGGTCGACCGGAAGTTCCAGACCGGCGAGTACACCAGTTGGATCGGCCCGGACAACAAGGCGATCGGCGTACAGAACGGGGAGTTCCTGGCCGAGAAGCTGCCCAGCGGCGGCAAGGTCGCCATCATCAAGGGTGGGCCGGCGGACAACAGCATCGGGCTGGCCCGTACCGACGGGGTGAAGTCGGTGCTCGGCGGCAAGCCGGGAATCACCCTGGTCGAGGCGCCGGACTTCGGCAACTGGGGCTCCGACGGCGGGCTGACCGTGATGGAGAGCCTGCTCGCCACCAACGCCGACCTGGCCGCGGTGTTCTGTGAGAACGACGCGATGTGCCTGGGTGCGCAGCGGGCGATCGCCGACGCGGGCAAGGACAAGCAGATCATCATCGCCGGGGTCGACGGTCAGGCCGAGGCGTTGAAGGCCATTCTCGACGGTACGAACTACCTGGTCACCGGCCTGAACGACGCCGACATCATCGGCAGCCTGGGCCTGGACCGGGCGGTCGAGATCCTGGGCGGCACCAAGACGGAGAAGGACACCGTGGTCCCCTCGCCGAGGGTGACCAAGGAGAACGCGGCCCAGTTCCTCGACCCCAAGGGCGGCTTCTGAGCGGGGACGATCTCGGGGCGATCGATGATCGCCGGCTTCGGTTGACCGGTCCACGCCTGGTGCGGGACCGGTCAACCGGTCGGGAGCGCTACAGCGAGAGGATGCGGGTGACCAGGGTCGCGATCGCGACGAGCAGGATCGTCGCCGGTGCGCCGGCGCCCTTGGTGTCGCCGTTGCGTACGTGTGCGATGACCGCGCCGACGAAGTAGAGGACCACCCCGATGGCCGCGGCGACGCCGAGCGGCGCGAAGAAGATCCCGACGATCAGCCCGGCCGCGCCGATGATCTCGATGATGGCCAGCGGCGGGTACCAGGTGAGCGGGACTCCGGCGGCGGTAAGCCCCTTGACCACCCTCTCGTCCTTGGTCAGCTTGCCTCGGGCGGACATCAGGAGCATGGCGGAGAGCAGGATCGCGAGGACAACGTAGGCGATGGACATGGTGCTCCCTGGGTGGATGTGGGTGCCGTCGAGGCCGGGAGTGGGGTCGGCGCTCGTCACCCTAGAGAGACCGTTGGTCGGTGTCAACGATTCGCTGTCGCTGACTATCGACCTCCTCGCACGATCGCCGCGTTGGCGTACGCCGTGCCACCGCCCCCGGTAGGGGCCACCCTCACGGGGTCGGCTGGTCGGCGAACTCGGCCGGGTCGAGGTTGAGCATCGAGAGCAGGCCGGAGTTGCGGACGGTGTCTATCCGGTCCGGCATCTCCTTGTCGAGCCATTCGGCCCGCTGGTGCTGACCGCGCCGTCGCAACGCCTCAAGGATCTTATCTTTGTCGATTTCCATGTCCCGCTCTCTGGACGCACCTAGTCGGTCGAGAAACTGTCGATCGTGCTCCGGCTCGTGGGCCGGATGGTCGCCTTCGCCGCCCACCCGCATACGTTTCCGGGTCCCCGGGCGCGACATCCCCGCCGCCCACTCCGGGCCGTCGAGCGCGGCGACCGCGGTTGAATGAAAGAGAGCTCGCCGCCCGGTAGCAGGAGCCATCTGCGGTGCGGCCTCCACCACTCTACTCCGAGGAGGATCGGCGACCGGGTCGCGCGGGTGGGCTGGTTCGCCACGTTCGACGCCGGTCCGGTCATCCTCGGCATCCGGCGGTCGGAACAGCGGCATCCCGGTCCGCCGTTGTCGTCCCGAGCGGGCGAGGGCGGTAACGGCCATAATCAGTCCCGGCGGGATTCCGCGACGGCGGCTCGGGCCTGAATCCGGCGAGGGACCACCGGTCCGGATGGGTACGGGTCCGCGCCCCAGGTGACGAGGACGGGACGTACCAACGGTGAACCTTGCACAGACCGGTCCGGAGACCGTGCAGGTCGGTTGCACCCTGACCCTCGACGTCACCGCACCGGCCGGTGTGGTGCTCCAGATCGCACCCGCCCGACCGGCCGGCGGTGACCTCAGCGAACGCCTGGACATCGTGAACAACACCGTGCCGGTGACCGCCGGCGAGATCGCCGGACCGGTCGGCGGTCGCGCGCACCTGATCCGGGTCCAGCCGGGCAAGCTGACCGTCGACTACCGGGCGACGGTCACCACCGGAGGTGGGACCACCGACCGGGTCGGCGACGCGGCCCGGGTGGAGGCGTTGCGGCCGAGTCGCTACTGCCCCTCCGACCGGCTCGCCGGCTTCGCCCAGAGCCACTTCGGCGACCTGCCGACCGCCGGACAACGGGTACGGGCGATCACCGACTACGTCTGGCGGCACATCGCGTACGTCTCCGGGTCCAGCGGCCCGACCACCGACGCACTGGACACGCTTTTGAGCGGGCAGGGGGTCTGCCGCGACTTCGCGCACCTGGTGGCCGCGCTGTGCCGGGCGGTCGACGTACCGGCGCGGATCGCCGCCGTCTACGCCCCCGGCCTGTCCCCGATGGACTTCCACGCGGTGGTGGAGACCGACATCGACGGCCGGTGGCAGGTCTGGGACGCGACCCGGCTGGCACCCCGGCAGAGCCTGGTACGCATCACCACCGGCCGGGACGCCGCCGACATCGCGTTCTGCACGGTGATCTCCGGTCGGCTTGACCTGGAGAGTCTGCACATCAACGCGGTCTCCGGCGGCGACCTGCCGCTGGACGACCACGAGGGCCTGGTCACCCTGGCCTGACCCGTCCGGCACCTGATCGCCACCGGCGCCGGACGGCACGCTCGGACGACTGAGCCGCCCGGTGGGTCCGTCCCCGGTCAGCGCACCCGGCCGACGCCCGCGGCGACCTTGAGTCTGGTCGGCGGCGCGTCCTCGTCGGGTGACCACCGTCGCAGGTCGACCACGCCGGGCGGCAGCAGGTCGAAGCCGTCGAAGAAGCCCTCGATCTCCTCCCGGCGCCGGAACGTCATCGGCGCCGGGGAGTTGGCCGAGATCTCCTCGAGCTTCGCCCTGGCCGCGGGATCACTGCCGTCGACGCAGAACTGGGAGATGCAGACGTAACTGCCCGTTGCCATCCGTTCCCGGAACCGGGCGATCAGGGCGGCCGGGTTCTCCGCGTCGGTGACCAGGTGGAACAGGCCGATGAAGAGAACCAGGACCGGCTGGTCGAAGTCGATCAGGTGCTCGGACCGCAACCGGTCGAGGAGCTGGTCCGGTTCGCGTACGTCCGCCTTGATCGAGACCACGCCGTCGTCGGTGGCCAGCAGGGCGTTGTTGTGGACGAACACGATCGGATCGTTGTCGACGTAGACCACCCGCGCGTCGGGGGCGAGGCCGCGGGCCGTCTCGTGCACGTTGGGGGCGGTGGGGATGCCCGCCCCCACGTCCAGGAACTGCCGGATCCCGGCCTCGGCGCACATCCGGGTGACCCGGAGCAGGAACCGGCGCTGGGCCCGGCCGAGCGCGGGCAGGTCCGGGGCGAGGGCGATCACCTGCCCGGCCGCCTCCCGGTCGACCGCGAAGTTGTCCTTGCCGCCGAGCACGTAGTCGTACGCCCGCGCATGGCTCATCTGGGTGGTGTCGATACCGGCCGGTGCGTCGTCCTGCTGGGTCATGCCCGCTCCCCGTGACGATGGATGCCCCTCGATCGCGCGGCCCCGATCCTAGTCGCGGACGTCGATGCCTGACGTCCCCCGCGACTCCACCATGGACAGCTCCGCGACGGGCTCGCGAACGTGCCGATCCCGGCGCAGGTAACGGACCACCTCGACGGTGACCGTGATGGTCAGGGCGATACCGAGCCCGAGCAGCAGGCCCTTCACCGGATCGTGCTCGAACGCCATCCCCCCGAGGTAGCCCACCAGGGCGGAGTAGACCGCCCAGGACCCCGCGGCCAGGGCGTCGAACAGGAGGAAGGCGCGCCGCGGGTAACCGACCGCACCCATGGTCAGGGTGATCGCGGTCCGCCCGCCGGGGACGTACCGGGCGACCACCAGGGCCAGACCGCCCCGGCTCAGCAGGGCGCCGCGCGCCCAGGCGAACGCGGCGTGCCGGCGGGTCCCGGCCGGCAGGCGGCTGTCCAGCCGGGCACCGGAGGCCCGCCCGATGAGGTACGAGACATGGTCGCCGACAAACGCACCGGCGGCGGCGACCGCGATCACCGGCAGCAGGTCCGGTTGACCGGTCGCGGCGAACACCCCGGCGGTGATCACCGCGGTCTCGCTCGGTACGACCGGGAAGAACCCGTCGACCACCGCCACGGCGAAGATCGCCAGGTACACCCACGGTGAGGTCATGGTCTGCTGGAGCAGGTCGAGAACAGCATCCATCATCGGTGCCCCGCCGGCCGGGTGTTGGCGCAGTTGTTGGTCATGTCTCGACCCTCGCCGTACCACTGGGTCCACCGCATCCGACGGGGGTCAGCCGGTGACCCCCACGAAAGTAGGGGGTCACCGGCGACGATCGCAGCGGGAACGGGCGGTCGGTTGCCGCCTACGCTGGGCCGGTGACGTACCACCGTCGGGCGCTCGCCCTGCTGCGCCACCGGTACGCGTCGATCCGGGCACCCGGCGGTTACCACCGGCTGGTCCCGTACGCGTTGGCGGTGACGGTCTTCGTCTGTTCGAGGATGTCCGCCAGTGGGGACATCGGCGTCCGCTCGTCCTGGCCCGGCCTCGCCCTCGTCGGGTTCGCGGGCGCCTCGGCCCTGGCCGCCGGGTTCGCCCGGGTACGACGTGGGCCGATCTTCGTCGTGGCCGCGGTGGCCTGGATCGTGCTCGCCATGTGGCCGGCGCTCGTGGTCGCGTCCTACTACGCCGGGACGAGCCTGCCCCGCGACCGGATCAAGGTTTACCTGTTCGGGGCGGCGGTGGTCATGGGCCTGTCGATTCCGGTCGGCATCGCGGCCGGCGGTCAGCGGTACATCACCACCGTGGCGACCGGGAACTTCCTGATCATGTGTGCGCTCCTGGTCGCGCTGCCGCTGCTCGGCGGGCTCTGGGTCAACGCCCGCCGCGAGGTGCTCACCGCTCTGCGCGACCGCGCCGACCAGCTCGAACGCGAGCAGCACGCCCGGATCGACCGGGTCCGGGCGGAGGAACGCAACCGGATCGCGCGGGAGATGCACGACGTGGTCGCCCACCGGGTCTCGCTGATGGTGCTGCACGCCGGAGCCATGGAGGTGAACGCCCCGGATCCGCGTACCGCCGAGTCGGCCGCGCTGATCCGTACCATCGGTCGGGAGGCGCTGACCAACCTGCGGGAGGTGCTGGGCGTACTGCGGTCGGCGCGGGTGGCCGAGGCGGTGCTCGCGCCACAGCCGGGGTTCGGCGACCTCGACCGCCTGCTCGACGCGTCCCGCGACGTGGGGGTCACGGTCACCCGGCACGACGAGGGTGTTCCCCGGCCGCTGCCGGTCACGGTGCAACGCGCGGTCTACCGCGTGACCCAGGAGGCGCTGACCAACGTGCACAAGTACGCCCCGGACGGCGCGACCGACGTGCACCTGCGGTACCTGGCGGACGGGTTCGAGGTCGCCGTACGCAACAGACCCTCGGCCACGGCGGGCGTACCGCTGCCCGGTGCCGGGCTCGGCCTGGTCGGGCTGCGGGAACGGGTGGAACTGCTCGACGGGCGGTTGGAGGCCGGTGCCGAGCCGGACGGCGGGTTCACCGTCCGGGCCCGGATCCCGTACCCGGACCGGGAGGAGGCGGCGTGATCCGTGTACTGGTGGTCGACGACGAGCACCTGGTCCGGTCGGGACTGCGGATGATCCTGGAGGCGGCCGGTGACATCGCCGTGGTGGGCGAGGCACGCGACGGCGCGGAGGCGGTCGAGGCCGTGGTCCGGCTCGGGCCGGAGGTGGTCCTGATGGACGTACGGATGCCCGGCGTGGACGGACTCACCGCCGCGGCCCGGATCCGCGCCGTCCCGTTCCCACCAAAGGTGATCATGCTGACCACCTTCGACCTCGACGAGTACGTCCACCGGGCGCTCCGTGCCGGCGCGGTGGGATTCCTGCTCAAGGACACTCCGCCGACGGAACTCGCCGCCGCCGTCCGTACGGTCCACGCCGGCAACGCGATGCTCGCCCCGACGGTCACGATGCGCCTGCTCAGCTCCTTCGTGGAGCGGGCGCCGGCCCGCGCCCGGCAGGCCCGTGACCGGCTCGCCGCGCTCACCGGCCGGGAACGCGACGTGATTCTCGCGCTCGCCCGTGGCCTGTCCAACGCCGGGATCGGCGGTGAACTGGGGCTGAGCGAGGCCACGGTCAAGGCGCACGTCAGTCGTGCGCTGGCGAAGCTCGGGCTCGGCAACCGGGTCCAGGCGGCGATCCTGGTCCGGGACGCCGAGGGGTGACCGGACCCCTCGGCGTCAACCGGTGTCCGCCGGTTCCGTCGCCGGGTCGGGCGCCGTCGTGCCCACCCCTGTCCGGCACCGGAAACGGCCACCCGGGCGTTCCGGGCGTTCCGGTCGTCGGGGGCCGACCGGCAGCGCCGACCGTGGCCGGTCACGGAGATGCGGCGGGAGGGGGTCGTCTCGTTGTCCTCGCCGGCCCCACCAGGTCCTTGGTGATCTGTCCCGATCGCCACCAGGCGGCGACCGGAATCGCGGCGACGAACGCCGCCGCCGGCATCGCGGCGAACCCGGAGACGGCGAACAGGGCGACGGCCCACATGCTGGTGGCGGTGCCGAGCAGGATCAGCGCGCCGAGTCGGATCGCCAGTCCGGTGGAGTGCTGACCCCGCCAGGTGATGCCGACCAGGCCGAGGACGCCCACCGGCACGAAACTCGCCTGCCAGATCGTGTGGGTCAGGATGGGCATCGTGTCGGCGAGTGGCGACATCCGGGCGCCGGACACGAGCATGGCGATTCCGCACGCCACGGCGGCGACCATGAAAGTCACCTCGAACGGGCGCCAACTCGTCGCGACCATCGAGACGGTCCGGCAGTCCCAGTCATAGTCCGACCGGGGATCGGCGCCATTGATTCGGGAATCGGCCGTGTTGGCCGCGCCCGATGGTTCGGTACGCGTGTTGTACCGCGCTCCCGACAGTTGCGCGGGGAGTATCATCCGGTCGAAGGTGTTCCTGAAGACTGGCTCATTGTTCATGGTGTCATTTCCTCCGCCTGGCGCAGCCCGGTGTCGGGTGAATGCGCTCGATGGATTCGGAGCAGGGGTGATCGCGGCCCGACGGCGCCGTACCGGTACGGCCGGGGAGTCCGGTGACGTGCTGCTCCCCGCACGCGGCCCAGCGGCTGCCGTACGCATCGTGTGCACTGTGCTGGCGGCGCGACCGTGACCAAATGGGTGGTGATCGCGGTCGCGACCTGTTATCCGGGTGACAGAACGCTCAGACCGGTTCGCGCGGACCGTAACCGACGCGGACGCGGCATCGTTGTGGACGCTAACGCGCCTGGGAAAAGGTCATGGGGCCCCACCTTCGGACGTGAAAATTTATTGCCGAGGTCTGGGGCAATGTCCACTAAATGGACCCGGCCACGTTATCCCGGTGCAGAATTTGATGTCAAGAGTGGGTCCGGAGGCCGGCGACCGGTCGGGTGGGTCGTGGCCACGGCGGGTATCGTTCTTCTGGTCGATCCGCCGATGTCGCTCCCACCCCGGCGGCACCTCTGAATGATCCCGGAGGGTGCGCAATGCCGGTGTCTTCCCGGGCCCGCTCTCGTTCATCGCGCCGACCCGGGTGTGGTGCGCCGGAGAACCGATGGTGACCGAATCCGCGGACCGCTGGGTCCGGGCGTTGGGTCTGATCGCCGAACAGCCCCGGCTGGACGACGGAACGTCCGGGGTCAGGCAGTCACTGTCGCGGATCTGCCGCGCGGCCGTGCACGCACTCTCCGCGTCCGGGGTCGGGATCAGCGTGCTGACCCGGGACGGGTCGCAGGGCTACGTCGTCGCGTCCGACGAAGCCACCTACCTGCTCGCGGAGTTGCAGTTCACCCTCGGGGAGGGGCCCGGGGTTGATGCCTTCGACACCCGCCGCCCGGTACTGGTGACCGATCTCGCCGACGACGGCGCGGTGGGCCGCTGGCCGATCTGGGCCGCCGCGATGACCGAGCGTCGCATCCGTGGCGCGTACGCGTTTCCGCTCCAGGTCGGGGCGGCCCGGCTCGGCGTCATGGTCCTCTTCTGCGAGCAGGCCGGTCCGATGTCCGGCGACACACTGGACCAGGCGCTCACCTTCGCCGAGATCGTCATGATGACGGTGCTCGACGGTGAGGGAAACTCCGCCAAGGGGGCGCAGGCCCTCGGGTTCGACGATGGGTCGGGCTACCGGGCGGAGGTGGCGCAGGCACAGGGCATGATCATGGTGCAGCTCGGGGTGAGCATCGGCGACGCGCTGATCCGGCTGCGTGCCCATGCCTATGCGCAGGCGCGCCCGCTGCACCAGGTCGCACGCGACGTCGTCGACCGCAAGCTGCGATTCGACGGATCCGGATCATGAATCTCGGCACTCACTATGGATAGCATGGAGTTGTCATGACCACAGTCTCACCACTTCGGCTCGCCAAGGTTTTCGTCGAGGTCTCCGACACCCTCGTGGACAGGTTCGACCTGATCGAATTCCTGCACATGCTTACCATGCGGGCCGCCGAACTCGCCGCCGCCGACGTCGTGGGTCTGGTCCTCGCCAACCAGCACGGGCAGCTCCAGTTCATGGCCGGTTCCCGTGAGGAGGCCCGACTGCTGGAGTTGTTCCAGCAGCAGAATGACGAGGGACCGTGTCTCGACGCGATCCGTACCGGCGTGACGGTCGTCGACACGGACCTGCGGTCGGCGGGAACGCGTTGGCCGCAATTCGCGCCGCACGCGACCGCCGCGGGATTCCGTTACGCGTACGCGTTCCCGCTCCGCCTGCGCGCCCAGGTCATCGGGGCGCTGAACGTGTTCGGCGCGGACGACGGCAGGCTGCTCGCGGACGACAGCATCCCGGTCGTCCAGGCGTTGGCCGATCTGGCATCGATCGCCATCCTGCAGGAGCGTTTCATGAGCCGCGGTGAGGAACTTACCGTTCAGCTCCAGAGCGCGCTCAACAGCCGGGTCGTCATCGAACAGGCGAAGGGTGCGATCGCACAGTACAGCGGTGTCAGCGTGGACGAGGCGTTCATCCTCATCCGGGGATATGCCCGGTGCAAGAACCTGCGGCTCGTCGACGTGGCCCACACCATCGTCACGGACCTCGCCGCCATCCCCGAATTCGCCCGAGCCGGCGGTTAGCGTCGGTGCCGGGGCTGTGGGGCGGTCGGGGTGCTACCCCGGTAACTCCATCCGTGCGGCGATCGGTGTCGGTGATCGGACACCCGTACGCCGTCGATTCGGGAAAGGCGCGACCCGGTGCTCGGGTCGCGCCTTGTTGAAGATCACACCTCGGTGCCGGTGCGCGACGATGCGCACTAAGAGTCAGTAGGCAACCACGCTGCGCGTTTGTGTTGCCCGACGTGCCCCCGGTGGGATTCGAACCCACACTGTCGGAGGTTTGAGCTCCGTTTCTCTACCGGTTGGAATACGGGGACGTTGCCACGGACCTGACGAGTAGGCCCGGTCTAGGGTACCCACTACGCTGATGACGGCGACACCCGGCCGGGCGGGTGTCGGACAAACAGCGCTGGGGGTAGAGGTTCGTGGCCGACACGCAGGCGGGTATCGAGCGTAGGCGGGTGCTGATCGCCGAGGATGAGGCGCTCATCCGGCTGGATCTCGCCGAGATGCTGGTCGAAGAGGGCTACGACGTGGTCGGGGAGGCGGGCGACGGGGAGACCGCCGTACGCCTGGCCGAGGAGCTCAAACCCGATCTCGTCATCCTCGACATCAAGATGCCGATCATGGACGGGTTGGCCGCCGCGGAGCGGATCGCCGCCGGCCGGATCGCCCCGGTGGTCATCCTGACCGCCTTCAGCCAACGTGACCTGGTCGAACGGGCGCGGGCGGCCGGGGCGATGGCATACCTGGTCAAGCCCTTCCAGAAGAGCGACCTGGTGCCGGCGATCGAGATCGCGCTGTCGCGCTACTCGGAGATCGCCGCGCTGGAGTCCGAGGTCGCCGGCCTGACCGACCGCCTGGAGATCCGCAAGACGGTGGAGCGGGCCAAGGGCGCGCTGATGACGACGTACGGCATGACCGAGCCGCAGGCGTTCAAGTGGATCCAGCGCACCGCGATGGACCACCGGATGACCATGCGCGAGGTCGCCGAGCGGATCCTGGCCGAGGGTACGGGCGGCGAAACCCCCGCCGAGACCAGCTGAACCTGGCCCGCCCCGGGCCGGCTGCCTAGGATCGGCCCATGTCCATCCGTTGGCGGATCGTCGCCGGTCTCGCCGTACTGACCGTGCTCGCGGTCGGGTGCGAGCGGCCGACGGCCGAGGATCCGGAACACGTGGACGGACCCGTCCGGCCCGGCTGGCACGCGCTGCGACTACCCGTGCCGGCCGGTGCGGCGGGTCGGCTGGTCCTGCGCGACACGGCCACCTGCGCCGGTCGCTGGTACATCGCCGGTGCGGTCGCCGACGCCGCAGGGGAGACCCGACCGGCCGTATGGACCAGCACCGACGCGTTGACCTGGAGTTCGGTGGAGCTCACCGCGAAGACCTACTACGGCCGGCAGAACGTGCTCTCCGTGGTGGCCTGTCGGGACGGCCGGGTCGCGGCGATCGGGGCGAAGAGCGGCGGTGCGCACGCGAACCCCCGGGTGAGTACGTGGCGGCAGGACCCCGACGGAACGCTGACCGAGGTGATCGCGCCGTTCGAGCTGTACGGCGGTCCGCAGGCGGTGAACGTGGCACGGGCGGTGGCCGGACCGGCGGGTTGGATGATCGTCGGCAACCGGATGAGCGGTGCCGCCGCCTGGACCTCCACCGACGCGACCCGGTTCGAGATCGTCGAGGCGGCGCCCGAGCTGGCCAGCGACGCCCGGGGCGAGACGTGGGCGTTCGACGTACTGCCGCTGGGCGACCGGTGGCTGGTGGTCGGCGGTGTCATCCTGACCGGCCGGATCGACCGCGACCCGCTCGCCTGGACCTCGACCGACGGCCGGACCTGGCGGCGGCTCTCCGTCCCGGCCGACGACGGCTACGAGGAGATGCAGCGGGTGGTGCTGGTCGGCGGGGTGCCGGTCGCGCTCGGTCTGAGTGGTGACGGCTTCGGGGTGTGGCGCGGCGGGGCCGGGCCGGACAGCGACGGGTGGACGGCGGTGGGCCGGTTCGGCAGCCGGAGCACTCACGGGGTGCCGGCCGTACGGGGACTCGCGGCCACCGGGGACCGGCTTTTCGCGGCGACCTCCGACGGTGTCGGGCACGGGCTCTGGACCTCGGCCGACGCGGGCCGTTCATGGCGGCCGATCGCGGCGCCGACCGCCCTGCCGAGCGGGGCCGAACGGCAGGTCGCGGTGTCCGCCGGAGCGGACCGCCTGCTTGTCGTCGCCGACGACGGTGTCGGCGGCAGTGCCTGGTGGACAGCGGTGCCGCTCGATGGTGCGTGATGTCCGGTTCCCCGGAAAGTTTGTTACGGCAATGGACCTGTCCGCACTCGTGTTCGTAACGTTTTAGCAAGCCCGGCTCTCAGGTCTTCCGGGAGCGATTACAGCTCCAGTACGCTGCGCCATCACGAGCCGCACGCAGGCGGGCGGCTCTATACCGGGTGGTGCTGGCTGCGTGGGCAACAGATGCGCCGCGCCTTCCGGGATGCCGTTGCCTGCATCTTGAGGAGGTCAAGGAGCCGTGAGGCGAAAGTATGTACGGGCGCTCGGCACCGTCGCGATGGCGGCGGTGGCGATGGTCGCCGCGACTGGCTGCCAGGACTCCGGCGGGGACGACACCGCTGGCGGCGGAGACTGTGGCGGCAAGATCGCCATCTTCGGTGCCTTCACGGGTCCGAACGCTGGTCTGGTCCTGCCGTCGCTCAATGGCGCGAAGCTGGCCGTCAAGCAGCACAACGCCGCGAACGCCGACTGCCAGGTGACGCTGCAGGAGTTCGACACCCAGGGTGACGCCACCCAGGCCACCCCGGTCGCCAACCAGGTGGCCGGTGACCAGTCCTTCACCTCGGTGATCGGCGGGCACTTCTCGGGTGAGTCCAAGGCGACCATGCAGACCTACGAGGCTGCCGGTCTGATCATGGTCAGCCCGTCGGCCACCGCGACCGAGCTGACCGCGGCGAACAACAAGGCGTTCCACCGCGTCGTCGGTAACGACGGCACCCAGGGTGCGGCTGCGGTTGCCTACATCAAGGACGTGCTGAAGTCGCAGAAGGTCTTCGTCATCGACGACGGCCAGACCTACGGCGCCGGCATCATCGCCGAGGTCAAGAAGGGCCTGGCTGCCGGCGTTGTCGGCGAGGACAAGGTCCAGACCGACCAGCAGAACTTCGACGCCACCATCTCGAAGATCAAGTCTTCGGGTGCCGACGTGATCGCCTACGGCGGTTACACCAACGAGGCGGCGCCGCTGCTCAAGCAGGCCCGGGCGGCGAACGTCACGGCCAAGTTCCTCGGCTTCGACGGTCTCTACGACCCCGGCTTCCCGGCCGGTGCCGGTACCGCCGCCGAGGGCGCGATCGTGACCTGCCCGTGTCTGCCGGCCGCCGAGGCCGGCGGTACCTTCTCCGCCGACTACGAGAAGGAGTACGGCATCGCGCCGGGCTCCTACGGTGCAGAGGGCTACGACGGCGCCAAGATCCTGCTCGAGGGCTACGCGGATGGCAAGACCACCCGCAAGGAGCTCTTCGACTGGGTGAACGCCTACGACAAGCAGGGCGTGTCGAAGTACATCAAGTTCGACGAGACCGGCGACGTCGACAAGTCGAAGGTTGTCATCTGGTCGTACGAGGTCAAGGGCGGCCAGTTCGTGCCCCAGCAGGAGATCAAGCTCAGCTGAGCCGGTTTACGGAGGCGGCCGGGGGGATTTCCCCCCGGCCGCGCTCGGTGCAAAGGGAGATTTCGTGAACTTCGATGAACTCTTCGGGCACCTCGGCCAGCACACTGTGGACGGTTTGGCGAAGGGCTCGATCTACGCCCTCGTCGCGCTCGGCTACACGTTGGTCTACGGCGTTCTGAAGCTGATTAACTTTGCCCACTCCGAGGTTTTCATGGTGGGTACCTTCGCCGTCCTCGGTGTGTGGAACCTCTTCGGCGCCACTGATGCCCCGCCGCTGGGCACGCTGATCCTGCTGCTCATCGCCGGACTGGCGGCGGCCATGCTCGCCTCCGGTGCCACGGCGGTGGCGGTGGAACGGGTGGCGTACCGCAGGCTGCGGCAGATGAACGCACCACCACTGATCTTCCTGATCACCGCGATCGGTCTGTCGCTGGTGCTCTCGGAGGCGTTCGGGCTCTGGCAGGGCCGGCTGGTCGTCGGCATGCCCACCCTGATCCAGCGGGACGTGTGGCTCACCATCGGTAACACCGAGATCGCCAACACCCAGGTGATCACCGTCGTGGCGGCGCTGCTGATGATGGCCGGGCTCGACCAGTTCATCAACCGCACCCGGTACGGCCGAGGGGTCCGCGCGGTGGCGCAGAACCCGGACGCCGCCGCGTTGATGGGCGTCAACAAGGACCGGGTGATCATGCTGATCTTCCTGCTCGGCGGTCTGCTTGCCGGCGCCGCCGCGCTGCTCTGGGCGATCCGGTACGGCAACACCCGGTTCAACGTGGGCTTCATCCTCGGGCTCAAGGCGTTCACCGCGGCGGTACTCGGTGGCATCGGCAACCTGCGCGGCGCGCTGCTCGGTGGTCTGCTGCTCGGCGTGGTCGAGGTCTACGCGGCTACCCTGACGTCATCCAACTGGGAGGACGTGGCCGCGTTCGTCGTACTGGTGGTCGTGCTGCTGTTCCGCCCGACCGGCCTGCTCGGTGAATCGTTGGGGAGGGCGCGCGCATGACCGCGACCAGCAACAGTCCGGCGCAGGCGGGACGCAAGACCAGGATCGGCATCGGCGACCGTTGGCGGGGACTGCCACGGTGGCAGCGAAGCGTGGGCTTCGTCGCCTTCGTCGCCTTCCTCTACTACCTGCCCCTGCTGGGCATTCCGGGCCTCACCTGGCTGCGTACCGACTCGATCAAGGGCGGCAACAACTGGGCGGGTGTGCTCTTCATCTGCGCGGTCTACGTCCTCATCGCGATCGGGTTGAACGTGGTGGTCGGCCTGGCCGGCCTGCTCGACCTCGGCTACGTCGGCTTCTTCGCGGTCGGCGCGTACAGTGTGGCGCTCTTCGGCTCCACCCAGTCGCCGGTGGTCAAGGCACTCCAGAACCGGTTCGACCTGGCCGAGGGCTGGGCGGTCACCTGGGCGATCTGTATCCCACTCGCGATCGCGTTCACCATGATCTCGGGTGTGCTGCTCGGCTGGCCGACGCTGCGGCTACGGGGCGACTACCTGGCCATCGTGACGCTCGGCTTCGGTGAGATCATCCGGATCGTCGTCCGCAACTCGAACTGGTCCGGCGGACCGGCCGGTGTGGCCGGTATCCCCGGCCCGCAGGGCGCTCCCTCCGCCGACAACAACGTGTTCGGGCTGATCGACGTCAAGCCGTGGTACTGGTTGGCGCTCACCGTGGTGCTGATCGTCGTCTTCGCGGTGCGCCGGCTGGAGAACAGCCGGGTCGGTCGAGCCTGGCTGGCCATTCGCGAGGACGAGGACGCCGCCGCCGTGATGGGCGTACACGGGTTCAAGTTCAAGCTCTGGGCGTTCGCGATCGGCGCCGCGCTCGGTGGCCTCTCCGGCTTCCTCTTCGCCAGCCGGCAGGGTTTCATCGAGCCGAACCAGTTCAACGCGCAGCTCTCCATCCTCTTCGTCGCGATGGTGGTGGTCGGCGGCGCCGGCAACATGGCCGGTGTGGCTCTCGGCGCGTTCCTGCTGGCCTACCTGCCGGAGCGGTTCCGTGACTTCGCCGAGTACCGGTACCTGGTGTTCGGTCTGGCGCTGGTGCTGGTCATGCTGCTGCGTCCGCAGGGCCTGATCCCGAGCCGGCGGCGGGCACACGAGCTGCAGGACCGTGCAGAGGAGGCACCCGCCAATGTCTGACGAGATCAAGGCTCCCGGCCCCATCCCGCGCCAGCGTGAGGTGCTGCTCGACGTCGACCACGTCACGCTGCGCTTCGGCGGGGTGGTCGCGCTCGACGACGTCAGCTTCAGCCTCTACCGGGGCGAGATCCTCGGGCTGATCGGTCCGAACGGCGCCGGCAAGACCACCTGCTTCAACGTGATGACCGGGGTCTACCGGCCGACCGAGGGTGAGGTGCGGTTCGACAAGGGACAGATCGTCGGCCGCAAGCCGCACGACATCAACCGGCTCGGTATCGCCCGGACGTTCCAGAACATCCGGCTGTTCCCGGAGATGACCGCGCTGGAGAACGTGCTGGTCGGTACCGACTCGCAGCACAAGACCAGTGTGGTCGGGGCGCTGTTCCGGCTCTACCGGGTACGTCCGAAGCCCGAGGAACTGCCCGTGGTCGACTCGACCAACGGGCTGGTCCGTACCTGGCAGCAGGTGCGTCGGGCCTCCGCCAAGGTGTTCGGGATCTCCCGGCACACGCTGGAGGAGAAGGCGGCGCGCCGCAAGGCGTTGGAACTGCTCCGGTTCGTCGGGATCAGCGGCCGGGTCAACGAGTTGGCCCGCAACCTGCCCTACGGCGACCAGCGTCGGCTGGAGATCGCCCGGGCGCTGGCCACCGAGCCCAAACTGCTCTGCCTGGACGAGCCGGCCGCCGGCTT
This sequence comes from Micromonospora sp. NPDC004704, assembly GCF_053601675.1. Taxonomy (NCBI): domain Bacteria; kingdom Bacillati; phylum Actinomycetota; class Actinomycetes; order Micromonosporales; family Micromonosporaceae; genus Micromonospora; species Micromonospora sp. NPDC004704. Next base: position 22,762 of record NZ_JBSGCD010000012.1, read on the forward strand.
CAACCCGGCGGAGAAGGAGGACCTGCTCCAGCTGATCCGGCAGATCCGCGACCTCGGCTACACCGTGCTGCTCATCGAGCACGACATGCGGCTGGTCATGGGCGTCACCGACCGGATCGTGGTGCTGGAGTTCGGCAAGAAGATCGCCGAGGGTACGCCCGCCGAGGTGCGGGACAACCCGAAGGTGATCGCGGCCTACCTGGGGGTGCCGGCAGATGCTGCTTGAGATCGATAACGTGACGCTGGCGTACGGCCGGATCGAGGCTCTGCACGGGATCAGCCTGCACGTCGACGAGGGCGAGGTGGTGGCCCTGATCGGCGCGAACGGCGCCGGCAAGACCACCACGATGCGGGCCGTCTCGGGCCTGCGCCCGATCAGCCGGGGTGCGATCAAGTTCGAGGGCCAGGACATCAGCAACCTCCGGGCCGACCTGCGGGTCATCCGGGGCATCTGCCAGTCGCCCGAGGGTCGGGGCATCTTCCCCGGCATGTCCGTGATCGAGAACCTCGACATGGGCGCCTACACCCGGCGGGACACGGCGGGGATCGCGGCCGACCTGGACCGGGTGCTCGGGCTGTTCCCGCGCCTGGCCGAGCGGCGCAAGCAGGCCGGCGGCACGCTCTCCGGCGGTGAGCAGCAGATGTTGGCGGTCGGCCGGGCCCTGATGAGCCGGCCGAAGCTGCTGCTGCTCGACGAGCCGTCGATGGGGCTCGCCCCGATGGTGATCCAGCAGATCTTCGACATCATCACGGAGATCAACCAGCAGGGCACCACCATCCTGCTGGTGGAGCAGAACGCCCAGCAGGCGCTCTCCCGGGCCCACCGCGGTTACGTGTTGGAGACCGGTCGGATCGTCAAGGAGGGCAGCGGGGCGGACCTGCTGCTCGACCCGGCGGTCAAGGAGGCGTACCTCGGCGTCGCCTGATCCGACGTTCGAGGGTGGGCCCGGCGCGTCGCGCGCCGGGCCCACCGCCGCCTCAGGAGCCGGCGGACCCGGGCGGCGGTATCGGTGCCTGTCGCGCCGATCGTCGCCCTCGTCCGCTTCTGCCGCCGCGTGGGGTGCGACCGACATGTCGGTGGGCCCGACTAGAGTCGGTCAGGTGACCGACGCACCCCGCCTCCTGTTGTTGGACGGCCATTCGCTGGCCTACCGGGCCTTCTTCGCGCTCCCGGTGGAGAACTTCTCCACCACCACCGGACAGCCGACGAACGCGGTGTACGGCTTCACCTCGATGCTGATCAACGTGCTCCGCGACGAGCGGCCGACCCACCTGATCGTCTCCTTCGACATCTCCCGCCGGTCGTTCCGCACCGAGCGCTACGCCGAGTACAAGGCTGGCCGGGCGGAGACGCCGACCGACTTCCATGGTCAGGTGAGCCTGGTCAAGGAGGTGCTCGCCGCGCTGCGGGTGCCGGTGGTGGAGAAGGAGGGCTACGAGGCCGACGACGTCATCGCCACCCTCGCCCGGCAGGGGCGGGAGAGCGGGATGGACGTGCTGATCTGCACCGGTGACCGGGACGCCTTCCAGTTGATCGGCAACCAGGTCACCGTGCTCTACCCCCGCAAGGGCGTCTCCGACCTGGCCCGGATGGATCCGGCGGCGGTGACCGACCGCTACGGGGTCGGCCCGGAGCAGTACCGCGACCTGGCCGCCCTGGTCGGGGAGAGCAGCGACAACCTGCCCGGCGTGCCGGGGGTCGGTCCGAAGACCGCCGCCAAGTGGATCAACCAGTACGGCGGGGTGGAGGGCGTGATCGCCCGCGCCGACGAGATCAAGGGCAAGGCCGGTGAGAGCCTGCGCGAGCGGCTCGCCGACGTGATCCGCAACTACGAGCTCAACCTGCTGGTCGACGACCTGGAGCTGTCGCTGGGCGCGGAGGACTCCCGCTGGGCCGGGTGGGACCGCGAGGCGGTGCACCAGGTTTTCGACACCCTCCAGTTCCGGGTCCTGCGCGACCGGCTCTACCAGTACCTGGAGGCGGTGCAGCCGGAGGCCGAGTCCGGCTTCGAGCTGGCCACGGAGGTCCTGGGCACCGGCACGGTGGCGGCCTGGCTGGCCCGGCACGCCCCCATCGGTGTGCCGACCGGGCTGGCCGTGGCCGGCACCTTCGGTCGCGGCACCGGCACGCTGACCGGGGTGGCGGTGGCCACCGCCGACGGTGCCGGCGGCTGGTTCGATCCGGCCACCCTCGACCCGGCCGACGAGGCGGCGGTGTCCGAGTGGCTGGCCGACGAGGCGCGACCGAAGGTTCTGCACGACAGCAAGCCGGCGTCGCTGGCGTTCGCCGCACACGGCTGGCAACTGCGGGGGATCACCCGGGACACCGCGCTGGCGGCGTACCTGGCCCGGCCGGACCAGCGCTCCTACGACCTGGGCGATCTGGCCCTGCGCTACCTGCACCGGGAGCTGCGGGTCGACCAGCCGGAGTCCGGCCAGCTCACCTTCGAGGGGCTCGGCAACGACGGCGAGGTCGAGCAGAACCTGATGCTGCGGGCCGCGGCCACCCTCGATCTCGCCGACGCGATCGACGCCGAGCTTGCCCGTGACGGCGAACTCTCCGCCCGGTTGCTGGCCGACGTCGAACTCCCGCTGGTGCGGGTCCTCGGCGAGATGGAGCGGGTCGGCATCGCCGCCGACACCGACTACCTCTCCGAGTTGGAGGCGCACTTCGCCGGTGAGGTGAAGGCGGCCGCGCAGGCGGCGTACGAGGTGGTCGGGCGGGAGTTCAACCTCGGCTCGCCCAAGCAGCTCCAGGAGATCCTCTTCACCGAGCTGGGGCTGCCCAAGACCAAGAAGATCAAGACCGGCTACACCACCGACGCGGACGCGCTGCAGTGGCTCTACGCGCAGAATCCGCATCCGGTGCTGGGCCACCTGCTGCGCCACCGGGACGTGGCCCGGCTGAAGTCGACCGTCGACGGGCTGCTCAAGTCGATCTCGGACGACGGCCGGATCCACACCACCTACAACCAGACGGTGGCGGCCACCGGGCGGCTCTCGTCGACCGACCCGAACCTGCAGAACATCCCGATCCGGACCGAGGAGGGCCGGCGGATCCGGCGCGCCTTCGTGGTCGGCGCCGGCTACGACACCCTGCTCACCGCCGACTACAGCCAGATCGAAATGCGGATCATGGCGCACCTCTCCGTCGACGAGGCGCTGATCGAGGCCTTCAACTCCGGCGAGGACTTCCACGCCGCCACCGCGTCGTTCGTCTTCCACGTACCGGTCGCCGAGGTCACCGCCGACCAGCGCCGCAAGATCAAGGCGATGAACTACGGCCTGGCGTACGGGCTGAGCGCCTTCGGTCTTGCCCAGCAGCTCAACATCGCCGCCGACGAGGCGCGTGGGCTGATGGAGGAGTACTTCACCCGGTTCGGTGGCGTCCGCGACTACCTCCAGGAGGTGGTCCGGCGGGCCGTGCGCGACGGCTACACCGAGACCATGCTCGGCCGACGGCGTTACCTGCCGGACCTGGTCAGCGACAACCGGCAGCGGCGGGAGATGGCCGAGCGGATGGCGCTCAACGCCCCGATCCAGGGCTCGGCCGCCGACATGATCAAGGTAGCCATGCTGCACGTCGACACCGCCCTGCGCGGGTCCGGCCTGCGGTCCCGGATGCTGCTGCAGGTCCACGACGAGCTGGTCTTCGAGGTCTACCCCGGCGAGCGGGAGCAGCTCGAGGAGCTGGTCCGGCGCGAGATGGGCAACGCCCACCCGCTGTCGGTGCCGCTGGAGGTCTCGGTCGGTGCGGGTCAGGACTGGAACAGCGCCGACCACTGACCGGCGTCGACCCGCTCACTTGAGCGGGTCGTGGCCCCAGTTCATGAGCGAGAAGCGCCACCGGGTGCGGCTGACGTCGCCTCGGGGGCGCTGCGCCATGTGCCGGTGCACGTAACCGACGACCTTGCGCATGTGGGCATAGTCCCGGTCGGTCAGCTCCGCCCGCTTGCGGCGCAGCAGGCCGATGATCCGTCGCCCCGACTCGTGGCCGACCGACTCACCCCCGCCGGAGTGCTGGCCGACGGCCTTGGAGTCGTCGGTTTCCAGCCACGTCTCCAGCTCACCGGGTTTCATGTTCACCGCGTCGGTGAAGTTCCGGTAGACGTCGGCCTGGTCGTCACCGGGGGGCACGACGCAGCGCCCCGGGCTTGTGCACCGCCTCGCCGCCGGAGTCCGACCGGACCCGGTACTGCGGGTCCTCCTTGCTGGCGTCGACCGTACGTCTGGCGGCTGTTGTCCGTTTTGTGATTTCCTCCTGGACGGTGCCGTACGCCGTCCCGCCGTGGCTGCGCCAGCTCACCCGATCGCCCTTGTGCAGCTTCTCGTCCTTGTCCATGACACGGTCTACCCTGCCGCTCCGGGGGAAAACCGGGGCGTGCGGGGCCGAGACTTCATCCCGCCACGGGCGGTTTGTCGGAAACGAAGATCGCGGTGCCGGGGAAGAGTCGGCCGCGCAGCGGACTCCACTGGCCCCAGAGCTGCTCGTGCCCCTCCGGCCACTCCGGCTCCACCACGTCGCGCAGCCGGAACCCGGCGCCGACCAGCTCCCGGACCCGGTCGCCGAGGGTACGGTGCTGCTCGACGTAGCTGGGCACCCCGTCGGCGTCCTGCTCCACGTACGGGCGGCGGTCGAAGTAGGAGTGCACCGCCTTCAGGCCCCCCTCACCAGGGTCGTCGAGGAAGATCCACCGCATCGGGTGGGTGACCGAGAAGACCCAATGGCCGCCGGGGCGCAGCACCCGGTGCACCTCCCGCATCACCGCCGCCGAGTCGGCCACGAACGGCACCGCGCCGAACGCCGTACAGACGATGTCGAAGGCGCCGTCGGCGAACGGCAGGGCCAGGGCGTCGGCCTGGACCAGCGGGACCCGTACCCCGGAGGTCCCGGCCGCGTGGGCGGCGTGCCGCAGCATCCCCGCGGAGAGGTCCAGGGCGACCGGCCGGGCCCGCTGCGTGGCCAGCCAGCGGGAGGCGGAGGCGGCGCCGCAGCCGAGCTCCAGCACCCTGCGGCCGGGCAGGTCGCCGAGCAGCCGAGCGTCGGCCTCGCGCAGCCGCTCCGGGCACCAGACGAAGTCGACGTCGCCGAGGAACTCCCCGTGCTCGGCCTGGTAGTCGTCGGCGTCGCGGTCCCACCACTGGCGGCTGGCCCGCCGCGTCTCCGTGTCGCTGACCGTGCGCCGGGTCACACCCGCGGCCTCGTCGTCACTCATCCCGGCCACGCTAGAGGCCGGGTACGCGCACGTCGCGCGCGGCCTCGACGCCGCGCCGGGCGGGCCTGCGTACGGGCGAGTTCCCGCGCTGTGGACGGCGTGTCGCATCAGGTGGCAGGAGGGCTTGCATGCTGTGGTAATGCGCACGGTAAGCTGTTCGATGCGCTCGCGGATCGTGTGCCTCGGCAGGGAGCAGGTCCGCGGTCGACGGGCATATCCCACGGTCTCACGCATGATCGTTAGGTGTGTACGGCGACGGATCCGCTGGCGCAAACAGGTCACTGCGACACAAACGCCTGCTGTGACACCCATCCGACCGGAGCAACCGCCCACATGACGAGCAGCATCGAGGCCCCCTCGAGCGCCAACCGGGTCACCCACGACGATCTCGGCTCTGAGGAAGCTTTCCTCGCCGCGATCGACGAGACCATCAAGTACTTCAACGACGGCGACATTGTCGAAGGCACCGTCGTCAAGGTCGATCGGGACGAGGTCCTGCTCGACATCGGCTACAAGACCGAGGGCGTCATTCCCTCGCGCGAGTTGTCGATCAAGCACGACGTGGACCCCGCGGATGTGGTCTCCGTTGGTGACCACATCGAAGCCCTGGTTCTCCAGAAGGAGGACAAGGAGGGCCGGCTGATCCTCTCGAAGAAGCGGGCGCAGTACGAGCGCGCCTGGGGCACGATCGAGAAGATCAAGGACGAGGACGGCGTCGTGCGCGGTTCCGTCATTGAGGTGGTCAAGGGTGGCCTCATCCTCGACATCGGCCTGCGGGGCTTCCTGCCCGCGTCGCTGGTGGAGATGCGTCGGGTGCGGGACCTGCAGCCGTACGTGGGCCGGGAGCTCGAAGCCAAGATCATCGAGCTGGACAAGAACCGCAACAACGTGGTCCTGTCCCGCCGGGCCTGGCTCGAGCAGACCCAGTCCGAGGTGCGCACCGAGTTCCTCAACAAGTTGCAGAAGGGGCAGGTCCGCAAGGGCGTCGTCTCCTCGATCGTCAACTTCGGTGCGTTCGTCGACCTCGGTGGCGTCGACGGTCTGGTGCACGTCTCCGAGCTGTCCTGGAAGCACATCGACCACCCCTCCGAGGTGGTTGAGGTCGGCCAGGAGGTGGAGGTCGAGGTCCTGGACGTCGATCTCGACCGCGAGCGTGTCTCGCTGTCGCTGAAGGCGACCCAGGAGGACCCGTGGCGGCAGTTCGCCCGGACCCACGCGATCCAGCAGATCGTGCCGGGTAAGGTCACCAAGCTGGTCCCGTTCGGTGCGTTCGTCCGGGTGGACGACGGCATCGAGGGCCTGGTCCACATCTCCGAGCTGGCCGAGCGCCACGTGGAGATCCCGGAGCAGGTCGTCCAGGTCGGCTCGGACGTCATGGTCAAGGTCATCGACATCGACCTCGAGCGTCGGCGGATCTCGCTCTCGCTCAAGCAGGCCAACGAGGGCTTCGTCGAGGGCGAGGAGCACTTCGACCCGACCCTCTACGGCATGGCCGCGACGTACGACAACGAGGGCAACTACATCTACCCCGAGGGCTTCGACCCGGAGACCGGGGAGTGGCTCGAGGGCTTCGACAAGCAGCGGGAGACCTGGGAGACGCAGTACGCCGAGGCTCGTACCCGATGGGAGGCCCACACCAAGCAGGTGCAGACCTCCCGCGCCGCCGACGCCGAGGCCGCTGCCAACCCGACTCCGGTCAGCACCGGTGGCGGCGGGGCGACCTCCTCGTCCACCCCGGCACCGGCCCGTCAGGCCGAGGAGCCGGCCGGCACCCTGGCCACCGACGAGGCGCTCGCCGCACTGCGGGAGAAGCTCGCCGGCGGTAAGTGAGCCGCCCCGCGGGTAACTTCGCCCGCAGGTAGAACCAAACGACGGCCCCGTCCTTCCCACCAGAAGGACGGGGCCGCCGTCCTCCCCACCCCCCCGGCCACCCACCACCCACCCCCGCTTCGTTGACCATGAAGTTAGCGACGGGTTCAGGCACTCGAGCCGTCGCTAACTTCATGATCAACGCGTCTGGTGGGTGGGGTGGGTTGCCGGGGTCAGCCCGGCGGGGTTGACTGGGCCGGTGCTGATGGTCGGACTCACTGGTGGCATCGGGTCGGGTAAGAGCGTCGTGGCGAGCCGGCTGGCCGGGCTCGGCGCGGTGCTCATCGACGCCGACCGGATCGCCCGCGAGGTGGTCGCCCCCGGAACCGAGGGGCTGGCCGAGATCGTGGCGACCTTCGGCGACGGGGTGCTCGCCGCCGACGGGAGCCTGGACCGGGCGGCACTCGGCGCCCTCGTCTTCGACGACGAACCCGCCCGGCGGCAACTGGAGCGGATCACCCATCCGAGGGTCCGGACCCGTACCGCCGAACTCGCCGCCGGGGCACCCGCCGACGCGATCGTGGTCAACGACGTACCGCTGCTGGTCGAGGCGGGGCTCGCGCCGACGTACCATCTCGTGGTCGTGGTGAGCGCGGACCGGGACACCCGGGTGGCCCGGCTGGTCCGCGACCGGGGGATGAGCGTCGAGCAGGCCGAACAGCGGATCCGGGCCCAGACCGGTGACCAGCAGCGGCGAGCCGCCGCCGACGTGGTGCTGACCAACGACGCCGACCTGGCCGACCTGCACGTGCGGGTGGACGCGCTCTGGCGGGACCGGCTGGTGCCCTACGAGCGTCACCTGCGCGACCGGGTCGCGGTCCGGGGCGGGACGGTGGTCCTCACCGAGGCCGACCCCGACTGGCCGGTCCAGTACCAGCGGCTGGCTGCCCGGATCCGGCACGCGGTACGCCCCGCGGATCTCCGGGTCGACCACATCGGCTCCACCTCGGTGCCCGGACTGGCCGCCAAGAACGTGATCGACATCCAGCTCACCGTCGAGTCCCTGGACCAGGCCGACGCGCTCGCCGGCCCGCTCGCCGACGCCGGGTTCCCCCGGTGCGCCGGCGACTGGTGGGACCAACCCCGGCACGCGGACGGCGGGGCGCGGTGGGAGAAGCGGCTGCACGGCAGCGCCGACCCGGCCCGGCCGGTCAACCTGCACCTGCGGGTCGACGGCTCGCCGGGCTGGCGCTACGCCCTGCTGATGCGCGACCACCTCCGGGCCGACGAGGAGCAGCGCGCCGGTTACCAGGCGCTCAAGCGAGGGCTCGCCGCCGGCGGCCCGGACACCGCCAGCTACACGGCGGCCAAGGAGCCCTGGTTCGACGGTGAGCACCTGCTGGCCGAGCGGTGGGCGGCGGCCACCGACTGGCGCCCCTGAAGCAGGTTGAGGATCCGGTCGGTTCAGCCCAGGGGCACGGCGGGCAGCTCCGGCACCGGGCCGGGGGTCAGGTCGAGCTGGGCGAACGCACCGGTCCGGGTACGCAGCTCCAACCGGCGCAGCAGGCCCGAGCGGTCCACCCAGTAGCGCATCCGGGCCTGGCCACGGCCGACCTCCGACTCGGCCTCCTTCGGGACCTCGAACACGGTCACCGGCCGCCCGTCGAGCTCGTCCTGCCGCAGCCAGCTCACCGAATCACGCAGCCGGTCCGCCGGCCCCAACCCGGCGCTTCCGATCGCCAGCGCCTCGTTGACCAGCAGGTCCAGGTCCGGGGCACCGAGCGCGTCGGTACGTCGCTGCCAACTCAGGTGATCCCAGTCCCGGTCCCGGGGCGGGGGGAGCGGAGGCGGCCCGGCGCCATCCCCGGACCGGACGTCGGGGTCGGACGGGACGTCGCGTACGGCCACCCCGGTGCGGTTGGCCCGCAGCAGGGTCCGTTCGCCCGGCCGGTCCAGCTCGTGCACGGCGAGGTAGGCGACACTGTCGGACCAGTCCACCCACCCGGATCCCCGGAGGTTCACGGCGGGCAGCTCGGCGACCGGCGCGGTGGTGGGCACCGCGAGCGTGATCTCCGCGCCGCCGAGCGCCCGGTTCTCGGCCCGTACCCGGGCGAGGAGGTCGGTTTCGGTGCGGGTGGCCGCCCGTGGTCGTACCGGTGCGCCACCGAGGGCCGCGACGGCGGTCAGCTCGGGCCGCTCGGCCCGGTCGAAGTCGACCTGGACCGGGACATCACCGGCGAGCAGGGCCTCGAACCGGTGCAGGTGTCCGTCGCGGTCCAGCCAGTACCGTACGGCTCCGCCGCCCAGCCCGCCCGTCGGCGGTGCCGGGATCGTCGCGTCGGTGCCGGGAGCGGGGCCCCCGGTGAGCGCGGGCACCGCGGGGCCGAGCAGCACGTCGACGGTTGTCCCACCGGCCCGGTCCACGCCCAGCCACCGGGCGGTGTCCCGGGCCAGCAGCGGCCCGGTCGGGTCCGGCCGGTCGGCGGCAACGGCGAAGAGCAGGGTGAGGAACGAGTCGACCGCCGCCGGGACCGGCCCACCGGTGACCATCCGGCGGACCCGCCAGCCGTCCCCGGGCGGCGTCGGCGGTGGTGGCGGTGGCGGTGACGGGGCGACCAGGGCAGGGAACGGGCCCGGTCCGCCGCCGGTCGGTCCGGGCCCGGCCGGCGGGTCCGGTCGGCTCAACACCAGTCCGGGTACGGCCTGGAGCAGTCCCCGCTGACTCCCGGCCCCCGGCCCGGCCACGCTCAGGTAGGCCAGCCCGCGCGGCCAGTCGACGGTGCCGGCGAGTTCGATCTGGGTGCCGGGGATGCCGAGCGTGGCGTACACGCCGACCCGTCCGGCGCGGTAGTTGGTGATCCGCATCGCCGCCAGCCGGTCCGCCTCGGCCGAGGTGAGGGCGCGAGCCGGATCGGTAGGGCCGGGCGGGGCACAGGAGACCAGTCCGGCGGCGAGACCGGCGCCGGAGCCGAGCGCGAGGCAGCCGAGTACACCCAGCGTCGCCAGCCGGGCCCGTCCGCTCAGGGTCCGGGTGGGTTGCCGGGGCTCGGCGGGCGGTGGTGGCGGACCGGTGGCGGGCCGTCGGCGCCCGGCGGGAGGCAACGAGGTGCTCACGGGTGGTTGAACGGCGAATCCGGGGCAAAGTGACGTACCGGCGCTGGTGTGGCTCGGGGTGTGGCTGGTGGGGGCGGGGCGCGAGGGGCGCTCGCGGCGGCCGGTCTGCGCGTTGGCGCGACCGCGTCGGGTGCGCACGCCGACGAAGGCCGGGGCTGCAACCACTGCGCCGGGGCGCGACCGGCCGTTGTGGAGGCCCGGTTGCGAACCCGGTCGGCCGCCGCGAGCGGCCTACTACTGAACGGTAGCGCGGTGATCTCCACCACACAATGCGTATATCGAAGCCGATCGTGTACCGACCGTTGCCCACCAGGGGTGTCACACCCCCGGCGTACCTTTGATGACATGGCGCTCGACATCCCACGACTCGACGGCCGGTTTGAGGTCATCAGCGAATTCCGACCCTCCGGCGACCAGCCGACGGCGATCAACGATCTTGAGCAGCGGGTGCGGCGGGGCGATCGTCATTCGGTGCTGCTCGGCGCGACCGGCACCGGCAAGAGCGCGACCACCGCGTGGCTGGTCGAGCGGTTGCAGCGGCCGACCCTGGTGGTGGCACCCAACAAGACGCTCTGCGCGCAGCTCGCCAAGGAGTTCAGCGAGCTGCTGCCGAACAACGCGGTCGAATACTTCGTCTCGTACTACGACTACTACCAGCCCGAGGCGTACATCCCGCAGACCGACACCTACATCGAGAAGGACTCCTCGATCAACGAGGAGGTCGAGCGGCTGCGGCACTCGGCCACCATGTCCCTGCTCACCCGCCGGGACGTGATCGTGGTGGCGACGGTGTCGGCGATCTACGGGCTGGGCACCCCGGACGAATACCTCGACCGGGCGGTGCGGATCAAGGTCGGGCAGGAGTTCGAGCGGGACAAGCTGCTCCGCCGGCTGGTCGACATCCAGTACACCCGCAACGACATGGCCTTCAACCGGGGCACCTTCCGGGTCCGGGGCGACACCCTGGAGATCATCCCCGCGTACGAGGAGCTGGCCCTGAGGGTCGAGTTCTTCGGCGACGAGGTGGAGAAGCTCTACTACCTGCACCCGCTCACCGGTGAGGTGGTCCGCGAGGTCGACCACCTGCTGATCTTCCCCGCCACCCACTACGCGGCCGGTCCGGAGCGGATGGAGCGGGCGATCCGGGGCATCGAGACCGAGCTGACCGAGCGGCTGGCCGACCTGGAGCGGCAGGGCAAGCTGCTCGAAGCCCAGCGGCTGCGGATGCGGACCACCTACGACATCGAGATGATGCGCCAGGTCGGGTTCTGCTCCGGCATCGAGAACTACTCGATGCACATCGACGGCCGGGAGCCCGGCAGCCCACCGCACTGCCTGCTCGACTACTTCCCGGACGACTTCCTCACCGTGGTCGACGAGTCGCACGTGACCATCCCGCAGATCGGCGGGATGTTCGAGGGCGACGCGTCGCGCAAACGGATGCTGATCGACCACGGTTTCCGGCTGCCCAGCGCCGCCGACAACCGCCCGCTGCGGTTCGACGAGTTCCTCGAACGGGTCGGCCAGATGGTCTTCCTCTCCGCCACCCCCGGCAACTGGGAGATGGAGCAGGCCCAGGGCGAGTTCGTCGAGCAGGTGATCCGGCCGACCGGGCTGGTCGACCCCGAGGTGATCGTCAAGCCCACCAAGGGGCAGATCGACGACCTGATGCACGAGATCAAGCTGCGTACCGACCGGGACGAGCGGGTGCTGGTCACGACGCTGACCAAGAAGATGGCCGAGGACCTCTCCGACTACCTGCTGGAGCACGGCATCCGGGTGCGCTACCTGCACTCGGAGGTCGACACGCTGCGCCGGGTCGAGCTGCTGCGCGAGCTGCGCAAGGGCGACTACGACGTGCTGGTCGGCATCAACCTGCTCCGGGAGGGGCTGGACCTGCCCGAGGTCTCCCTGGTCGCGATCCTCGACGCGGACAAGGAGGGCTTCCTGCGCAGCGGCCGGTCCCTCATCCAGACCATCGGCCGGGCCGCCCGGAACGTCTCCGGCCAGGTGCACATGTACGCCGACAAGATGACCCCGTCGATGGCCAACGCGATCGACGAGACCAACCGGCGCCGGGCCAAGCAGGTCGCGCACAACGAGGCCAACGGGATCACGCCCGAACCGCTCCGGAAGAAGATCCACGACATCCTGGACGACATCTACCGGGAGGCCGAGGACACCGAGAACACCCGGGTCGGCGGTGCCGTACGGCAGCTCTCCCGCGGCAAGGCGCCGGTGCCGGAGACCCGCAGCAAGGGTGGCAAGGCAGCCTCCGGTCCGGTCCGTGCCGGGATGGCCCGCGCCGAGATGGCCCAGCTCATCCAGGAACTCAACGACCAGATGCTGGCCGCCGCCCGGGAGCTGCAGTTCGAGCTGGCGGCCAGGATCCGGGACGAGGTCCAGGAGATGAAGAAGGAACTGCGCGGGATGGACGCGACCGGGGTGCAGTAGGTCGGGCGGGGGAGACCGGTTCAGACGTCCACGGTCTCCCCGTCGGGCACCGGCTGGTACGACACGTCGGTCTTCGGGCCACCCCCGCCGACCAGCATCTGGACCATGCCGCGGCCGATGTCGCTCAAGCCGGCGTCGTGCACCGGGACGACCCGACCCGGTTGCACCTCGCGTACGTAGTCGATCAGCTCGGCGGTCTTCGACCACGGGGCGTGCGCCGGCAGCATCAGGGTGCTGATCGGCCGGTCCGGTACGGTCAGCGCGTCGCCGGGGTGGAAGAGCTGGCCGTCGACGAGGTATCCGATGTTGGTCAGCCGGGGGATGTCCGGGTGGATCACCGCGTGCAGTTCGCCGTACACGGCGATCTCGACGCCGTTGACCGAGAAGGTGTCGCCCTCGCCGACCACCCGGAGCCGGTCGCCGAGCCCGTCGAGCTTCCCGCCCACCGAACGGTTGGCGAACACCCGGAGCTGCGGTTCGGCCTGCACCGCCGCCCGAATCTTGTCCTCGACGAAGTGGTCCGGGTGCTCGTGCGTGATCAGTACGGCGTCCGCGCCGGCCAGGGCGCCCGGATCGCTGAACGCCCCCGGATCGAGCACCAGGGTGGTCCCGTCCTGCTCCAACCGGACACAGGCGTGCCCCAACTTCGTCAGTCGCATGGTTCTCCTCCGCCGACGTGATCTGCCGTGGCGTTTCCGCCAGGTCGCGTACCGGTGCGCGGCGTCGCCCCGGACCGGGACGGACCCGGACGGGGTGCCGGACCCTGCGGACACCGTACCGAGGGGGCGTGCGGCGGCGGCGGAAATCGGTGGGCGTCGCGGCCCTGCCGGCCTAGGCTGCCCGATCGTGGACACCGAACCGAGCTGGCGGGCGCTGACCCCCGACGACCTCCCGGCGGTCGCCGCCCTGGCCCGGCGCTGCCTGGCCCACGACGGGGGACTCCCGCTGGTGGCCGACCCGTCGTTCCTGGCCCGTCGCTTCGCCGCCGACGCAGGTGTGGCCCGGGGCGCGGTCGACGCGACGGGCATGGTCGTCGCCGCCGGCGCGATCCGACCCCAGGACACCAACGGGGTACGCCGAGCCGTCGCCACCGGCCTGGTCGACCCGGCCCACCGGGGGCGGGGGCTGGGCGGTGCCCTGCTCGACTGGGTGCTCGACCCGGCGCTGGTCGGCGCGGACCGGATCACCCTGGAAACCGAGTCGCTCACCGACCGGGCGTCGGCCCTGTTCGCCGCCCGTGGCCTGCGCCAGACGTTCGCCGAGGACGTCCTCCGGTTCGACCTCGCCGCCGCCGAACCGCCCCGGATCGACCTGCCGGCCGGGCTGGGCGTACGGCCGTGGTCGGCGGAACTGGCCGAGCGGTTCTTCGCCGTCTACCACGCCGCGTTCGCCGAGCGCCCCGGTTACCCCGGCTGGTCGGTCGGGCAGTGGGTGGAGTGGACCACCGACGACGAGGACTTCCGGCCGGAGTGGACCCTGCTCGCCACCGACGAGACCGGTGCCGACCTGGGGTTCGTCAGCGCCGCCGTGGGGTGGATCGTGCAGGTGGGCGTACGCCCGCAGGCGCGGGGCCGGGGGCTGGGGGCGGCACTGGTGGTCGAGGCGCTCACCCGGATGCGGGCCGCCGGATCGGTCGAGGTGCTGCTCGACGTCAACGTGGACAATCCCGCCGCGCACCTGTACCGACGCCTCGGCTTCACCGACCTGGGCCGCCGCGCCCGCTTCGAACCGGCCGGATAGCCCCGCCGCGTCCGGCGTCGGGAAGGGGCCGCCCGCCCATCCGAATCCGACGACGAGGGCGCTGCCTCGGCGCGGTGTGGATGGGCGACGATGTCGTTCCGGCTTGCTATGGTGTCGCCCGCCCGCACCCCCAGCGCCTGGGAGACCTCGTCGATGACCATCAACACCCACCTCACCGAATTCGCCGGCCGGCCGGTTGTTGTCTTCGATCCGTCGGAGGCCCTGCCGTCCGATCCCGGTGCGGTGGCCTGGCGGCTCACCGCCGACTACGACACGTCCGCCGGGGACTTCGCCGGCCTGGTCGAGCAGTTCCTCGGCAAGGTCGAGCCAGCCTCGGTCCAGGCGTTGATCATCGGCCAGTGGGGTTCCGCGTACGAGGAGAAGGCCCCGGTTGAGCTGCTGGTGGGACTCGCCGACCGGTTGACCGGGCTGCGGGCGCTCTTCCTCGGCGAGATGACCTTCGAGGAGTGCGAGATCTCCTGGATCCAGCAGGCGGACGTGACTCCGCTGCTGGTCGCGTACCCGGAGTTGGAAACCCTGCGGGTGCGCGGCGCGGACGGCCTCGTGATCACGGCGACCCGGCACGAGGCCCTGCGGGAGCTGGCGTTCGAGTCCGGTGGCCTGCCCGCCGCGGTGGTCCGGGCGGTCGGTGAGTGTGACCTGCCCGGATTGACCCACCTGGAGCTGTGGCTCGGCACCGACAACTACGGCGGTGACGCCACCGTGGAGGACCTGGCCCCGATCCTGGCCGGGACCAGGCTGCCCGCGCTGACCTACCTCGGCCTGCGGGACGCCGAGATCGCCGACCCGGTGGCGGCGGCGCTGGCCGGTGCGCCGGTGGTGGCCCGCCTGCACACCCTCGACCTGTCGCTGGGCATCCTCTCCGACACCGGTGCCGCGGCGCTGCTGGCCGGGCAGCCGTTGACCCACCTGCGCCGGCTCGACCTGCACCACCACTTCATCAGCCCGGAACTGGCCGCCCGGCTGGTCGAGGAACTGCCCGGGGTCGAGGTCGACCTCACCGACGTCCAGGAGGCCGACAGCGACGGCGACCGGTACGTGGACGTGGCCGAATGATCGGGGGGCATCTGACCGAGTTCGGCGGCCTCCCGGTGCACGAGTTCGACCCGGACGCGCCGCTGCCCCCGGACCCCTCGGCGGTCGCCTGGCGGATCGAGGCATTCGAGGACGACGAGAACTGGGAGGAGATCCCCTCGCCGGCCTTCCAACAGCGGTTCGAGGAGTTCCTCGACGCGGTCGACCCGAAGTCGGTCACCGCGCTGGTCCTCGGCGCGTGGGGGTACGCCGCGTTCAACGACCCGCCCTACGCCCAGCTCTGCGCCGCGGCCGACCGGCTGACCGGGCTGCGGGCACTGTTCCTCGGCGACATGGTCAGCGAGGAGTGCGAGATCTCCTGGATTCGCCAGGGTGACCTGACGCCGGTCCTGGAGGCATACCCGGCGCTGGAGGTGTTGCGGGTCCGGGGCTCCGGAACCCACGACTGCCTGCTCCGGCTCCGCCCGGTACGCCACGAGTCGCTGCGGGAGCTGGCGTTCGAGTCCGGTGGGCTCCCCGCCGAACTCGTCCGCGCGGTCGGCGAGTGTGACCTGCCCGCACTGACCCACCTGGAACTGTGGCTCGGCACCGACAACTACGGCGGTGACGCCACCGTGGAGGACCTGGCCCCGATCCTGGCCGGGACCAGGCTGCCCGCGCTGACCTACCTCGGCCTGCGGGACGCCGAGATCGCCGACCAGGTCGCGGCGACGCTCGCCGGTGCGCCGGTGGTGGCCCGCCTGCACACCCTGGACCTGTCGCTGGGCATGCTCGGCGACCGGGGCGCGGCGGCGCTGCTCGCCGGGCAGCCGCTGACCCACCTGCGCCGGCTCAACCTCAACCACCACTTCGTCACCGACGACCTGGCCGCCCGGCTGGTCGCCGAACTGCCCGGAGTGGACGTCGACCTGACCGAGGGCAACGACGCCGACGACGAGGACGAGTACTACGTGGCCGTGGCGGAATGACCACCGGCGTACCGCTGGTGGTCGTCGGCAACCCGGACAACCGGCGGGTCGGGATGTTCAGGGCCACCGCCGTACCCGCCTGGCCCGGTCCGGTGCGGACGCTGCCGTGGCGGGAGTTGGCCCGGGGCCCGGTCCGGCTGCCCGACCGGGCGGTGGTCCGGGTCGACTCGCCCGGCGAGGACCCGGAGGTCGACCGACTCCTGCGGGGCGCAGACACACCCGCCGCACACGGTGAGATCGTCGACGCCGCCGCCTGGTACGCGGGGCTGCGCGCCGGGCTGGACCGGCTCGCCACCGCCGCACGGGACGCCGGGGCGACCCTGCTCAACGATCCCGGCGACATCGCCGTCATGTTCGACAAACGCGCCGGCCACGCCCGGCTGACCGGGGCCGGGATACCGGTACCGGCCGCACTGCCGGCCGCACCCGCCGACTACGGCGACCTGCGCGCGACGATGCGTACCGCCGGGTGGGCCCGGGTGTTCGTCAAGCCCGCGCACGGGTCGTCCGCGTCCGGCGTACTGGCCCTGGAGACCGCGTCGGGGCGGGTGCAGGCGACCACCTCGGTGGAACTCGCCGCCGACGGTCGGCTGTTCAACTCGCTGCGGGTGCGCCGCTACCGCACCGAACGGGAGGTGGCCGCGATCGTCGACCGGCTCGCACCGGACGGGCTGCACGTCGAGCGGTGGTTTCCCAAGGCCGGGCTGGGCGGGCGGACGGTCGACCTGCGGGTCCTGGTGGTCGCCGGGGAGCCGGGACACGTGGTGGTCCGGTCCAGCCGAGGGCCACTGACCAACCTGCACCTGGGCAACAACCGCGGCGACCTGGCCGAGGTCCGCGCGGCGATGGGAGAACCGGCGTACGCGGCCGCGCTGGACACCTGCGTACGCGCCGCCGCCTGCTTTCCCCGCAGCCTGCACGCCGGGGTCGACCTGATGATCGGCACCGACTGGCGGCGGCATATGGTGGCCGAGGTGAACGCGTTCGGCGACCTCCTGCCCAACCTGGTCGACCACGCGGGCAGGGACGGTTACGCCGCCCAACTGCACGCGCTGCACAGCGGCCGGTTCGACCGGTGGACCGGGCGCGATCGGACGCCGGAGCGGGCGGTGGCGATGGCCGCCGGCCGGAGGGGGTGGGTCGGATGAGGGACTTGATCGGCAGCCACGACCTGCTGTTCGTCACCCTGGACACGCTGCGCTACGACGTGGCCGCCGAACTCGCCGAGACCGGCCGGACCCCGAACCTGGCCCGTGCGCTGCCCGGCGGATGGGAACGTCGGCACAGCCCGGCCAGCTTCACCTACGCCGCACACCAGGCGTTCTTCGCCGGTTTCCTGCCCACCCCGACCACACCGGGACCGCACCCCCGGCTGTTCGCGGCGGCCTTCCCGGGCAGCGAGAGCACCGGGGACGAGACCTGGGTCTTCGACGCCCCGGACGTGGTGACCGGGCTCGGCGCCGCCGGCTACCACACCGTCTGCGTCGGCGGGGTCGGCTTCTTCAACCGCAAGCCACCGCTCGGCGCGGTCCTGCCGGGACTCTTCGCCGAGTCGCACTGGGAACCCGAGTTCGGGGTCGCCGCACCGGGTTGCTTCGAGGCGCAGCTCGACCGGATCGCGACCGTCGTACCGACCGTCCCGGACGAGCAGCCGCTGTTCCTGTTCGTCAACGTGGCCGCGATGCACCAGCCGAACCGGCACTACCTGCCCGGCGCCGAACGCGACAACCGGGACAGTCACGCCGCCGCCCTGGAGTACGTCGACCGGCACATCGGCCGGCTCTTCGCCCTGGCCAGCTCCCGTGACCGGAACTGCCTGGTGGTGCTCTGCGCCGACCACGGCACCGCGTACGGCGAGGACGGCCACAGTGGACACCGGCTCGGTCACGAGGTGGTGTGGACGGTGCCGTACGGGCAGTTCGTGCTGGAGCCGGGCGCGTGGGGCAAACCGGGGGACTGGGAGTGAACGAGGTGGACGGGCTCGACGGGTCGCCGTACCAGGGCTACCTGTACGCGTACCCGCACAAGACCGCGTACCGCCCGCTGCGGCCCCGGCCGGCGCTGCGCGACGTCTGGGCCGGTGAGCCCGTCGACGCCCTCTTCCTCTACCTGCACCTGCCGTTCTGCGAGATGCGGTGCGGCTTCTGCAACCTGTTCACCCGCGCCAATCCCCCGGCCGAGCAGGTGCGCGGTTACCTCGACCAGTTGGCCCGCCAGGCCGACCGCGTACGCGACGCGCTCGGCGCCGACGCCGATTTCGCCAGGGTGGCGATCGGCGGGGGCACCCCGACGTACCTGACCGCGGCCGAGCTGACCGAGATGTTCGACGTACTGGCCGGGTTCGGTGCCCGGCTCGGTGCGGTGCCGATGGCGGTCGAGACGTCTCCGGCGACCGCCACCCCGGACCGGATCGCCGTGCTCGCCGAGCGGGGCACCACCCGGATCAGCATCGGGGTACAGAGCTTCCTGGACACCGAGGCGCACGCCGCCGGCCGCCCCCAGCGGCGGGAGGAGGTGGAGCGGGCCCTTGCCACCATCCGGGGGCACCGGACGGTGGAGCTGAACCTCGACCTCATCTACGGGATACCGGGGCAGACGGCCCGTACCTGGGCGCAGTCGCTGACCGCCGCGCTGGACTGGCGACCGGAGGAGATCTTCCTCTACCCGCTCTACGTGCGTCCCCTGACCGGGCTGGGCCGGCGCGGCACCACGACCGGGGCCGCCCCGCTCGACGGTGCGCCCGGCAGCCGCGACGAAGGCTGGGACAACCAGCGGCTCGACCTCTTCCGGCAGGGACGGGACACGCTCAGGGCGGCCGGCTACCGGCAGCTCTCGCTGCGCCACTTCCGCCGGGCCGACCTGTCCGCCGACGACGGCACCGGTGGTGACCGGCCCGACTACTGCTGCCAGGACGACGGGATGGTGGGGCTCGGTTGCGGTGCCCGGTCGTACACCACCGACCTGCACTACTCCTTCGACTACGCGGTCGGGATCGGCCAGGTCCGGGCCATCATCGACGACTACCTGCGCCGTCCGGCCAGCGACTTCGAGGTGGCCGAGGTGGGTTTCCGGCTCGACGGGGTGGAGCAGCGGCGGCGGTGGCTGGTGAAGTCGCTGCTCCGGGCCGAGGGGTTCGCGCCGACGGCGTACCGGGAGCGGTTCGGCACCGCGGTCGGTGACGACTTCCCCCAGCTCGCCCGGCTCAGTGACCGGGGCTGGCTCAGCGGCGACCCGGGCCGTGCCGAGCGCCTGGCGCTGACCGACGCCGGGCTGGAACGGGCCGACGCGATCGGCCCGTGGCTGGTCTCCGGCCCGGTACGCACCGCGATGGCGGAGTACGCACTGCGGTGAACCTCTCCATCCTCTACCGTGGACCGCTCGCGAGCTGCAACTACGACTGCGCGTACTGCCCGTTCGCGAAGCGCCGGGACACCCCGGCGCAGTTGCGCGCGGACCGGGAGGCGCTGCGCCGGTTCGTCGACTGGGTGCGGCGAAACCCGGACGGCGACCGGATCTCGGTGCTCTTCACCCCGTGGGGCGAGGGCCTGACCCGGTCCTGGTACCGCGACGCCCTGGTGGAGCTGTCCAAACTGGACCACGTGGACCGGGTCGCGATCCAGACCAACCTCGCCGGCCGGGTGGAGTGGCTGGCCGACGCCGATCGGCGGACGGCCGCGCTCTGGGCGACCTACCATCCCGACCAGGTACGCCGGGAGACCTTCCTGGGCCGCTGCGAGCGGCTACGGGAGCTGGGCGTGCGCTACTCGGTCGGGGTGGTCGGGCTCCCGGACCACCTGGACGAGGCACGGGCGCTGCGCGCGGCCCTGCCCGACGAGGTGTACCTCTGGGTCAACGCCGCCGACGGGTGGCAGTACACCGGGGCGGAGGAGGCCGACTGGACGGCGATCGACCCGCTGTTCGGCTACAGCGTCCGGCCGCACCCGTCGGCGGGTGCGGCCTGCCGGGCCGGCGAGAGCGTCATCTCCGTACGCGGGGACGGCGAGGTCAGGCGCTGCCACTTCGTGGACACCCCGTTGGGCAACCTCTACGACGGCTCGTACCGCTCCGGGCTGGGCCCGCGCCCGTGCCCGAACGCGGCCTGCGACTGCCACATCGGTTACGTCCACCTGAAGACCCTGCCGCTGTACGAGGTGTTCGCCGGCGGGGTACTGGAGCGGATTCCGGCACCGGGGCAGGCCGGTGCCCGGTGGGGCGTACCGGCCGGCGCCCTGCGCTGAGTCGCGTACGCGAGCGCTGTCGCTCAGGTCTGTACCAGCGGGGCGTACTCCTCCTCGGACAGACCGAACGTCCATGCCACCCCACCCCGAGCGGTACGCGTCTGCGGTGGCACCCGCAGCCAGTAGGTGCGCCGGGTGCCGTCCGGCTCCGGGGTCGAGTTGACCACCTCGACCATCACCAAGGGCTCGTCCTGCGGCAGCTCGATCCGCCACAGCACACCGCACTCGTCCCGGTGGATCGCCCTCGCGTTGCTGTCGCGCAGGTAGCGGTCGTAGCCGAAGTGCTCCAGCATCACTCGCCGGACCTCGGCGTTGGACTCCGCGCGGATCCGCTCGACGCTGAGTCGGGGGAGTTCCTCGGCGACCTCGGCCGGGATCGGCATCCCGCGCCAGACGTGCAGCCCGAAACCGTCCGGGTAGAGCAGCGCCGGACCGTCGCCGTGGTGCAGCCGGCCGAGATTGTCCCGCTCGACCCGGACCGGCCGCTCGGACAGGATCACCACCCGCTCGTACGGCCACCACCAGCCGGCCGCCCCGGCGACCCCGGCCAGCCCGGTCAGGCCGGGGGTGTCGTCGAACGCGCTCAACCAGGCCGCGTCGTGCTGGCCGAACACCACGTCGAGCAGTGCCGCCCGGGTCCGGCGGGCGAACCCGTCCGGCACGCCGTCGGTCAGCTCGTCGGTGAGCCGGGTGCGCAGCGGGGTGACCACCCGGTCGTTGAGCAGGTGCCACGTACGTTGTCCGCCGGCCGCCCAGTGCGTCGCCCAGCCGGTGGCCCCGAGCCGGGTCACCGCGTCGGCACGAGCCGCCGCCCACGGGGCCGTACGCACCCGGGCCCGGACCGAGCGACCGGCGGCACCGGCGCATGGCTCGAATCCCTGTGCCCGCAGGTCGGTCATCACCTGCGCCAGCGCCCGGCCGAACGGGGTGTCAACAGCGGCCGGCGCATCCCCGACGGGGTCGACGGTCGTGGGGGAGGGCCCGCCGGGCCCGGCGGCCCCGAACCCGCCGGGTCCGGCGGTGCCGGAGGAGGAATCGGACAGGAGTGCCGCCGCGAGCGCCCCGGCGTACGGGGACCCGAGCCAGAGCACGGTTTCGGGGGCGGCGAGGCCGGCGGCGGCGTACGCCTCCCGGACGGCGGCCTCCGCGGCCGGTCGGCCCGCCGGCCCGGTGGCCAGTCCCCGGGCCAGCCACTCGTCGGCGGCACGGGCCAGCAGGGCGGCGGCGGTCTCGTCGAGCAGAGTGGTGGTCATCAGTCGGCCACCGGTCGCCACGTGCCGGGCAGGTATTCCCGCTGACGGACCACCCGGTAGGCCCCCGAGGGCAGTGGGATCGGACCGTGCTCCTCGTGCCCGAGGCGGCCGTAGCCCTCGATCAGCAGGATCGTCGGCTCGGTCTGGTCCGGCAGGGTCCATAGGCTGACGCCCGCACCGGTGACCACGTGGGCGTGCCCGGTCGCCTCACCACGGGCCAGCACCAACCGCCCCCGCGCGTCCCGGCCGGCGGGAACCAGCCCGGCCGGCACCGTGGCGGGGTCGATCGGATGGACGAGGACGTCGCCCTGTCGGTACATGCGTCGGCTCCCTCAGGTCGCTTGTGGACGACGAGAGGCTAGCGGTGCGGTACGACAGAACACCCCGGCTTCCGGCCCGGGCCGGTCCCGGTTCAGACCGCGGAAGGTCCCCGGCTCAGACCGGCGAACATTCTCGGTTCAGGCCGGAGAACGCCCTGGTTCAGGCAGGTACGTCGGTGAAGTGCTCGACCACCGGCGGCGCGGCGAAAAACGGGCCGATGAGCCCGCGCCAGGTGGTGAACCGTTCGGTGGCACGGAAGTTCTCCTCGTGCGCCGCGACCGAGTCCCACTCGACCAGCAGCACGAACCGGGAGGGCGACTCGACACCCCGGGTCATCCGTACCGACCGGAGGCCGGGCGTGCTGGCGAGGACCTTGTGGCCCTCGGCGTACGCCGCCGCGAACTCGTCCTCGCGCCCCGGAACAACCTCGATCAGCGCAACCTCAAGCACCATCCCCCCACCCTCCCACGCCCCCACCCATCACCCCCTCCCACCCCCTACCCCTCCCACCCGCCCACCCGCCCGCCCTCCCGCCCTCCCCGCCCACCCCACCCGTCGATCTTGCAGTTGTGGTGCCTGGATTTGGGCGCCTTGTTGGCGTATGTCAACCGCCACAACTGCAAGATCGCCGGGGGAGGGCGGGTGGGGGCGGCGCGGGGTGGGACGGGTGGATGGTGGCGCCTAGCCTCCTAGGATGGGTTAGGGGGTGTGGGGTGAGGGTGGGGAAGAACGCATCGGTCCGAGGTGTCTGAACGGTCCGGGATGGGGGATGATGGCGGCAAGGAGGGGAGTATTCCCCTGCGGCGGCGTCGTCAACACGGTCTACCTCCGGCTTTCCCGGTGGTCGACCCGGCCCGTCGGTCAGTGGTAGTCGGAGCGGTGCTCCGGGCGCCGGTGGCGGAAGAGACCTCCGACAGTCACCACATTCGGCACCACCAGCCACGGCACGCCCCCACGGGTGTGCCGTTTCGGGTGTACCGAGTGTCTGCCGGAGGAATGATTTGAACGTGTCCACCTGGGTGTGGGTCGTAACGCTGGTCGCGCTGGGCGCGGTACTGACCGTTGATCTCCTGATCATCGGGCGGCGACCGCACGAGCCGAGTATCCGCGAGTCCAGTCTCTGGGTCGGCTTCTACGTCGCGCTCGCCCTGCTCTTCGGGGTCGGACTCTGGCTGACCACGGATCTGTCCACGGCGGGTGAGTTCTACACCGGCTGGCTGACCGAATACAGCCTCTCGGTCGACAACCTTTTCGTCTTCGTGATCATCATGGGCCGCTTCGCGGTCCCCCGGGAGTACCAGCAGAAGGTGCTGCTGATCGGCATCGTCCTGGCGCTGGTGATGCGCGGCGGTTTCATCGCGGCCGGTGCCGCGCTGATCTCCCAGTTCTCCTGGGTCTTCTACATCTTCGGCGCGTTCCTGGTCTACACCGCGATCAACTTCTTCCGGCAGGGTGAGCCGGAGGAGGAGGACTTCAAGGAGAACCTGCTGATCCGGTGGAGCCGACGGGCGCTGCCGATCTCGAAGGACTTCGCCGGTGGCCGGCTGACCGTACGGGAGAACGGCAAGCGCATGTTCACCCCGCTGCTGGTCGTGATGATCGCGATCGGCACCACGGATCTGATCTTCGCCCTCGACTCCATCCCGGCGATCTTCGGGATCACCCAGAACGCGTACCTGGTCTTCACCGCCAACGTGTTCGCGCTGATGGGGTTGCGCCAGCTCTACTTCCTGCTCGGCGGGCTGCTCGACCGGCTGGTCTACCTCAACATCGGCCTCGCGGTGGTGCTCGGCTTCATCGGGGTCAAGCTGGTCCTGGAGGCACTGGCCGACAACAACCTGCCGTTCATCAACGGCGGGGAGCACGTCGGTTGGGCGCCGCACGTACCGATCTGGCTCTCGCTGGTGGTCATCCTCGGCACGCTGGGCGTCGCCACCGTGGCCAGCCTGCTCAAATCGGCCAGCGACCGGCGCAAGGAGCTCGCCGCCGCGGGTCGCTGACCGGACGCGCGAACCGGGTCAGTCGGCGCAGGTGCGGACCCGGTGCACCCCGACCAGGGTGGCCCGCCGGTCCTCGGTGAGCGACTCCTCGAGGACCCGCCGCTGGGTGTACGAGGCGTGCAGCATGCGCCGGTTGTCGTCGCCGTAGCCCGGCTCGGCGGTGACGATGCCGATGTGGTGGATGTTGCGGCCGGGGCGGGCGAAGAAGTAGAGGTCGCCGGGGCGTTCGGCGCCCAGCGGCAGGGGTGTGGTGGCGTTCGCCTGGTCGTCGGCGTCGCGCGGTAGCCGTACGCCGAACCGGCGCCAGGCCAGGTGCACCAGCCCGGAGCAGTCGATCCCGTACGCGGACACCCCGCCCCACAGGTAGATGACGTCGAGCAGGCGGTTCGCCACCGCGAGCACCTCAACCGCGTTCGGCGGGCGGTTCGGGACCGGGGCGAGATGGTCGGTCGGCAGCCAGAGCGGGTCGTGGTGGCCGGGGGCGTACACCGGGCTCCACCCGTGGCGGGCCGGACCTGCCGGGGTCAGCCGGGTTCCGAGGATCACGCCGGGCAGCACCGGGTTTCCGTCCGGCGCGGTGAACAGCGCGGTGACCGTGGCGTCGACCACGACCTGTGCCACCCCGGCCGGACCGGTGGTGGCGGGGGAGAGCTGTTCCACCGGCAGCCAGCCGGGATAACCGCGCGGGTCGAGCTTGGCTGCGGGTTGTTCGGTCGCGATCAGGCGGGCCCACCCGTCCGGCCGGATCTCCTCGATCAGCACCCGTTCGCCGAGCAGCAACTGACTGAGCACGCAGTCGCCGACCTGCTGGTCCGCGGTCATCGCGGAGATCCAGGCGGGGATGTCGGTGGTCCGCGGGGCGAGGGCCGGCTCGTCCACCGGCCGGACCGCCTCTGGCCCGGCCCAGAGGGTCGCGACGGCCACCCGGACCACCGCCTCCTGACCGGCCCGTAACGTCATCCCGGACCGTGCTGCCGTGCCGACCTGCGATGCCGCGCCGACCTGCGATGCCGTGTCGGATCGCGATGTCCTGGCGGCCTGCGTTGTTACTCCAGCCTGCGCCATCAGCGGGGACCCTTCTCCCGGTCTTCCCGGCCGACCCTACGGAAGAGCCGAACGAGCGGCAATAAGTCGTCTTGCCCAGTGGGGGCGTCAGCGCACGCCGTCGACGCCGAGGCCGGGCGCGTCGGGCAGGAGTACGCAGGCGTTCTCGTACCGGATCCCGCCCTGCACGGGTGAGGAGGCGAGCCACCAGGCGGCGTCCAGGTCGGAGACGGCGGTGGTGCCGTACGCGGCGACCAGGCTGGCGGCGGCGCCGACCCCGATCTGGCTTTCCATCATCGAGCCGACGATGGTCCCCATCCCGTGTGCGGCGGCGAGTTCGAGCAGCCCCCGGGCGGCGCCGAGGCCCCCGCACTTGGCGAGTTTCACGTTGACCATGTCGGCCGCCCGCCGCTGGATCACCGCGACCAGGTCGCGCAGCCCGAAGACCGTCTCGTCGGCGAGGATCGGCACGGTGACCCGGTCGCTGACCCACGCGAGCCCGTCCAGGTCCCACCGGGACACCGGTTGCTCGACCAGCTCCACGTCCAGGCCGGCGTCCTCGACGCCCCGGATGATCCGGACGGCCTCCCTCGGCGTCCAGCCCTGGTTGGCGTCGAGCCGGATCCGGATGTCGGGTCCGGCGGCGGCCCGGACGGCCCGGACCCGGGCCAGGTCGCCGGCGGCGTCCGTACCCACCTTGATTTTCAGGACGGTGAAGCCGTCGGTCACCCGCCCGGTGGTGGCGGCGGAGAGGGCGCCGGCCTCGCCGGCGGCCAGGGTGACGTCGGTCGGCACCCGCAGGGTCGTGCCGCCGAGCAGCCGGACCAGGGGTACGCCGAGCCGGCGCGCGGCCAGGTCGTGCAGGGCGGTGTCGGTGGCGGCGCGGGCGGCCTCGTTGCCGGCGACGGCCCGGTGCACCTCGGCGCACCGGGCGACCAGGTCGTCGGGGTCCCGACCGACCAGAAGCGGGGCGAGCAGCTCGGACACGCACGCCTCGGCGCCGGCGATCGAGGAGCCGGTCACCTGCCATACCTGTGGTGCCTCGCCGAAGCCGGACCGGCCGTCGGTGTCGACGATCTCCACCACCAGCGTCTCGACGGTGGTCGCCCGGCGCAGCGCGGTGACGAACGGGGTGTGCAGCGGGGCGGTGAGCCGGTGGGTGCGGACCGAGGCGATGGCCATGTCCGGCACCCTATCGGCCGGCGATCTTCAGTTTGGCGGTGTCGGCATCGGGGCGAGGTCCCGGCGGGTGGCCCAGACCGTCGCGGAGATCCGGGCGATCAGCCGCCGGGCCGCCGCGTCCGGATCGCCACCGTCCGGGTGGTCGCTGGTGCAGACCACCACCGTGTACGGGGGCGCGTCGTCGGGGAAGACCACCCCGGCGGCGTGCCGTACGCCGCGTACCCAGCCGTTCTTGTGTGCAACCCGGGTGCCGTCCGGTAGTCCGGCGGCGAGGTCCTCCCGGTGTTCCTGGTCGAGCAGGACCCGGAGCATCGTGGTGCAGGCCGCCGTGCTGGCCAGTGGGCCGGGCGCCTCGGTGCCGAGGGCGATGGTGCGGAGTAGGGCGGCCAGGTCGGCGGCGGTGACCGGGTTGTCGATGCCGGCTTCGCGGGCGGCGAAGTCCTCGATGCCCCGCCCGGTGTGGCTGTGCCGGGCGCCGGCCAGGGCCCAGACGGCGGCGACGGCGGGCAGGCCGACGTGTCCGAGGACGAGGTTGGTGGCCAGGTTGCTGGATCGGACGATCATGCGTTCGGCCAGCCAGCGGAGCGGGGCCCGGCCGCCGACCCGGGCCCAGACGGCCGGGTCGTTGTCGTAGCTCGGGCTGCACCGGAAGCGGGATGCGCCGGGTTTGGCGGAGTCGAACCCGTTCTCGACCGGGACCGGGGCGTCGGGATCGAGGGCGCCGGTGTCGGCGGCCCGGTAGAGGGCGCCGAGTACGGCGACCTTCATCGTGCTGGCCGCGAAGTGGGTGTGGTGCGGCAGCCGGGTGTACGCGGGCGCGGCGTCGAGCCGGCCCGCGTACACCGAGACCGTGCCGGCCGTGTCGGCCAGCTCACGGTCGAGCCTGTCCCAGGTCATGCCGCCGACCGTAGCCGATCGGCGGATCTTCCGTGGTGCGGTGCGGGTTGGGTCAGCCGGCGTGCTTGCGGCGCGCCGTGGCCCGGCCCCGGGCGTTCTGGTCGAGGACGACCTTGCGCAGCCGGATTGCCGCCGGGGTCACCTCGACGCACTCGTCCTCGCGACAGAACTCGAGGGCCTGCTCCAGCGTCAGCTTGCGCGGCGGGATCAGCTTCTCCGTCTCGTCGCTGCTGGAGGCGCGCATGTTGGTGAGCTTCTTTTCCTTGGTGATGTTGACGTCCATGTCGTCGGCGCGGGAGTTCTCACCGACCAGCATGCCCTCGTAGACCTCGCTGGTGGGTTCGACGAACAGGGTCCCGCGTTCCTGCAGGTTCATCATCGCGAACGGGGTGACCACGCCGGACCGGTCGGCGACCAGGGAGCCGTTGTTGCGGGTACGCAGCTCGCCGAACCACGGCTCGTAGGACTCGAAGACGTGGTGCAGGATGCCGGTGCCCCGGGTGTCGGTGAGGAACTCGGTCCGGAAGCCGATCAGGCCGCGGGCCGGGACCAGCCACTCCATCCGGATCCAGCCAGTGCCGTGGTTGACCAGTTGTTCCATCCGCCCCTTGCGGGTGGCGAGGAGTTGGGTGATCGCCCCGAGGTACTCCTCCGGGGAGTCGATGGTGAGCCGCTCGACCGGCTCGCAGGTCTTGCCGTCGATCTCCTTGGTGACGACCTGCGGCTTGCCGACGGTCAGCTCGTACTGCTCGCGGCGCATCTGCTCGACCAGGATGGCCAGCGCGAGTTCACCCCGGCCCTGCACCTCCCAGGCGTCCGGCCGTTCGGTCGGCAGGACCCGCAGCGAGACGTTGCCGATCAGTTCCTTGTCCAGCCGGTCCTTGACCATCCGGGCGGTGACCTTGGCGCCCTTGACCCGGCCGACCAGCGGCGAGGTGTTGGTGCCGATGGTCATCGAGATGGCCGGCTCGTCGACGGTGATCAGCGGCAGGGGTCGGGGGTCTTCCAGGTTCGCGAGCGTCTCGCCGATCATGATGTTGGGGATGCCGGCGACGGCGATGATGTCGCCCGGCCCGGCGGAGTCGGCGGGCTTGCGCTCCAGTCCGTCGGTCATCAGCATCTCGGAGATCCGGACCCGCTCGGTGGTGCCGTCGGTACGGCACCAGGCGACCGTCTCGCCCTTGCGGATGGTGCCCTCGCGGACCCGGCACAGCGCGAGCCGGCCGAGGAACGGCGAGGCGTCGAGGTTGGTGACGTGCGCCTGCATCGGGGCGCCCTCGGTGTACGAGGGCGGCGGGATGGTGGTCAGCAGGGTGCGGAACAGGGGTTCCAGGGAGGTGCTGTCGCCGGGCACGGTGGCGTCGGCGGGCTGGGTCAGCGAGGCGATGCCGTCGCGGGCGCAGGCGTAGATGATCGGGAAGTCAATCTGCTCCTCGTCGGCGTCCAGGTCGAGGAAGAGCTCGTAGGTGTCGTCGAGCACCTCCTTGATCCGGGCGTCCGACCGGTCCACCTTGTTGATCACGAGGATGATCGGCATCCGGGCCTTGAGGGCCTTGCGGAGCACGAACCGGGTCTGCGGCAGCGGGCCTTCGCTCGCGTCGACCAGCAGGATCACGCCGTCGACCATGGTCAGACCGCGTTCGACCTCGCCGCCGAAGTCGGCGTGGCCGGGGGTGTCGATGATGTTGATCACGACGGGGTCGCCGCCGTCCGCCGGCACGTAGCGCACGGCGGTGTTCTTGGCGAGAATGGTGATGCCCTTTTCCCGCTCGAGGTCCATCGAGTCCATCACCCGGTCGGCCATCTCGGCCCGGGCGCTGAACGCCCCGGACTGCCGCAACATGGCGTCGACCAGGGTTGTCTTGCCGTGGTCAACGTGAGCGATAATGGCGACGTTGCGTAGGTCGGCGCGGGTCTGCATGTCACTATCCTCCCTCCTCCTCCGGCGCGGTTGCGTCGGGGTCACCCCTGGGGTGGTCGGGATCTCCCTCAAACCGCTGTCATGGGGTTGTTCCGGGCTGGCATGCTGGCCGGCGTGGTCCGGGGGTGGATATGCATACGGTGGTGACGCTGCTTGAGCAGTTGCCGCCGCTGCTTGTCTACCTGGTGGCCGCGGCGCTGGTCGGGGGTGAGACCGGGCTGTTGGTGCTGGGGCTGTTGGTGCCCAGTGAGGCGACCCTGCTGCTGGTCGGGTTCCTCGCCTACACCGGGACGCTGGATCTCGGCACCGCGCTGGTCGTGATGATCTCGTCGGCGCTGGTCGGGGACTCGGTGGCGTTCCGCAGCGGCCGTCGGCACGGGCCGCGGATCCGGGCCAGCAAGTGGGGGC
This sequence comes from Micromonospora sp. NPDC004704, assembly GCF_053601675.1. Taxonomy (NCBI): domain Bacteria; kingdom Bacillati; phylum Actinomycetota; class Actinomycetes; order Micromonosporales; family Micromonosporaceae; genus Micromonospora; species Micromonospora sp. NPDC004704. The sequence goes on from NZ_JBSGCD010000012.1 coordinate 52,383, forward strand.
AGCGGATCGGTGCGCGCCGGTGGGCGAAGGCCGACGAGATGCTGGACCGGCTCGGCGGGCGGGCGGTCCTGGCGGCCCGGTGGATCGCGTACGCGCGGACGCTGGTGCCCCGGCTCGCGGGCAACGCCGGGATGCCGTACCGGCGGTTCGCCCCGTGGAACCTGGCCGGGGTGGTGAGCTGGGTCGGCGGTTCGGTGGTGGTCGGCTACCTGGCCGGGGAGTCGTACGAGACGGTCTCCAGTTATCTCGGCAAGGCGACCGGGGCGGTCCTGGTGCTGCTGGTCGCGGTGCTGGTGATCGTGCTGGGTGGGCGGTGGCTGGGCCGCAACCCCGATCCGGTACGCGCGCTGCTGGGCCGGGCCCGCGCGTTGCCGCCGGTGCGTTGGCTCGCCGGCCGCTACGGGGTGCTGTTCTTCCTGCTCGCGATGCACATCGGTCCCGGCTGGACCCTGTTGATCAACCTGCTCGCCGGGCTCGGGCTGCTGTTCGCCATCGGTCTGGGGCTGGCGTACCTGGTCGACGTGGTGGTCCACCAGAGCGGCCTGTACGTGGTGGACCACGCGATCGCCCAGTGGTTCGCCGAACAGCGTGCCAGCGGTACGGCCGACGCGGCGATCACCGTACTCAACGTGTTCCGCGGGTCGTTCCTGATCATCGCGGTGGCCCTGGTCGCGGTGCTGGTCGGTTGGCGGTCCCGGCCGTGGCAGGCCGACCTGGTCAGCGTGGTCGGCACGGTCGGGGCGTCCCTGCCGTTGGTGCTGCTGGCCCTGGTCGCGGACCTGACCCAACCGGGTCAGCGCACGCCCGAGGAGGCGGGTGCGGGGGTGGCGGCGTTCCCGAACCAGAACGCGATCGTCACCGCCAGCCTGTGCACGCTGGCCTGGTTGCTGGCCCGGCAGAACCGGTGGCCGTTCGCGGTGGCCGCCTGGACGGGTGCGGCGGTCGGGGTGCTCATGGTCGGGGCGGCGCGGCTCTACGTCGGTTGGAGTTCGGCCAGCGAGACGGTCACGTCGATCCTGCTCGGGGTGCTCTGGACGGCGGTGTTCATGGTCGCCTGGGCTACCCGGGACCGGGCCGTACGCGGCGCCGCGCCACCGGAGCCTCAACCGATCGGGTCGTGATCCGTGCCCGTTGAGTGGATGATTCGCCGCGGTCGGGGTCGGGGTCGGTTGTCGTTCACTTGTTACGGTGCGTTCGGACTCGACGGGGAGGGCTCCGATGACTGGATCGACGCGCCGGATCGGACTGGCCGCGGGTGCGCTGTCGCTCGCCCTGGTGCTGGGCGGGTGCGGCGGTGACGCCCCGGTCGATCGGGTGGCCGCGCCGGTCGGGGTGACCACCGACGGGTCGACCGGTGAGCCGAGCGTGCCGCCGTCCGCCCCGGTCGCCGAGGGCCTGGGTACCGGGCCGACCAAGTCGGCGTCCCCGAGCCCGAGCAGGACCACCGCCAAGCCCAAGCCGACCAAACCGAAGGCCCCGCCGAAGCCGGTGGCGAAGAAGGACGTTCCGCCCCCGCCGGCCGTCCGACCCGCTCCGGCCGACTGCACCGGGCCGAAGTACGTGGGCGAGCAGGCGAGCCGGGCCGAGTCGAAAGCGGCGCTGACCGCTGCCGCGAACGTGACGTACTGGCCGACTTCGGCGCCGGAGATCAGGGTGCCGGTCGATCTGGTCAAGGCGGTTGCCTGGCAGGAGAGCGGTTGGCAGTCCAACATCGAGGCCTGTGACGGCGGGGTCGGCCTGATGCAGGTGATGCCGGGTACGGCGGATCAGGTCAACAACCGGTTCGGCCAGTCGTACCGGATCGGCGACTACGGGGACAACGCGAAGCTCGGCGCGAACTATCTGGCCTGGTTGATCAAGTACCTGGGTGACCTGAGCGGGCTGGGGTACGGGGTCTCGGCTACGGACTGTGTTGATCACGTTGACCCGTGCATGCTCAACGCGGTGATCTCCGCGTACAACATGGGGCCGGGAACGGTGTTGGTGCAGCAGTCGGACGGCACGTACGACCTGAAGGTCTCGAACATCCGGTACACGGACAACGTGCGTACGTTGATGACCGAGTGCGAGTGCCTCGGATTCTGACCCGGACGGCCCTCCTGGTCCACCGTCCCTTGTGATCAATTTGTCGTCGTAAATCGGCTGCCGGCACTGCGCCGGTAGTCGATCTGACGTGCGCCCGACAGAAGATGGCACACGTTTGCCCTGGTCAGAGGCGTATAGACGACGATACTCTCAAGTCGGACAGGTTGGACGATCGGCATTGTCAATCCATTTGGGTAAGACGCGCCGATAGGAGAAATTCAATGGCACTCTGGACCGATCTCGCCACCTGGCGTGGTCCCACCGTCAACTCTGGTGACGGCGACAAGAACGGCAATGAGGCCAGCGACCGGATGACCGAGCACCGCGGCATCGTGTTGCACATCGCCGAGGGCTACTTCGAGGGCACCATCGCCTGGCAGAAGAACCCGGCGGCCAACGTGTCGTCACACTTCGTAGTCGCGAAGGACGGCCGGATCGCGCAGATGGTGGACACCGACATCCGATCCTGGGCACAACGGTCCGGGAACCCCACGTGGCTCAGCGTCGAGAACGAGGGCTTCGTTCCGGGCGCACTCACCCCACAACAGATCGAGGCGAACGCGCGCCTGCTCGTGCGCGCCAACCAGGTCTACGACATCCCACTGCAGATCGCCACCAGTCCGTCGGGGCGGGGTCTCGGCCACCACAGCATGGGGGCCGAGAACGGGGTCGACTGGGGACACCCCCAGTGTCCCGGTCCCGCCATCATCGACCAGAAGCCGGCCATCGTCTCCCGGGCGTTGGAGCTGAGCGGCTCGGAGGTGGTGCCGGTGGCCCCGGATCGGCCCCGGCGCAGATGGATCATCGACAACTAGGAGATCGACGACCAGAAAGGTCCGTCCCATGTATCTCATCCAGAGCACGACGCAGAACCCGAGCCCCATCTTCCTCGTGCACGACAGCGGCAAGGTCCGGCACATCGGCCCGGTCGAATTCAACTACCTCCGTTCCCTCGGCGGTGGCGCGACCGTGCCGCTGCTGGTGGAGCCGAATCCGGACGCGTTCGCCCGGCTGCTCGCCGAGGCCCGCGTCTCGCAGGGCTACCTGCAGAACTGAGCCGCACCTGGCCCGGAGCCGGCGTCCGTCCGCCGGTCAGCGGTGCCGGGCCAGCCAGGCGTCCTCGGCGGCGTAGTCGAAGTAGTCGGTCCGGTACTCCAGCAGGTCGGTGAAGACGTCACGCCAGTCCCGGTCGCGGGTGGCGTCCACCAGCCAGCTCACCGTCTCCGGCAGGGACCGGAGGTAGTCGGTGACCGGGCGGTAGCCGAGCTGTCGTTGGGCCACGCTCATGTCGAGCACCACGGGGTTCGCCGTCGACCACGGTGTCTCGCCCACCGGGGGTGCCGGCGAGGGTCCGTCGATCAGCACCTCGTCGGCGGAGTGGTCGAGCACGGAGTGGATGGCGGCGCCGATCTCCCGTACGGTCGGCGCCTCCGGGTCGGCGGCGTTGAGCACCCTGGCTCCCGGCTCGGACGCGGCCAGTCGGATCAGCTCGGCCAGGTTGGCGGTGGACACCGGGTGAAACCGGCTCTCGCCCCCGTAGGCGAGCACCCTGGCGGGCCTGCGGTCCAGTGCCCGCTTCACGAAGTGCCACTCGCGGGGGTGCACGGTGTGCGGGCCGTGGATGGCCCCGGCGCGCAACACGGTGGTGGGCAGGGTCGCGCCGGCATCGAGCAACTCGCGCTCCAGGGCGGCCTTGTCGGCCGCGTAGTCCCCGGTGCCGGCTATGGTGGTCGGCTGGGTCTCGGCGATCGGCACGGGGAAGGTCACCCCGTCGGCGCCGAAGCCCAGCCCCTGGTCGTCGAGGTAGACCGCGGCGCTGGAGAGCACCACGGCCGAGCCGATCCGGTCGGAGAGTTCGATCAGTTGTCGGGCGTGCCGGGCGCCGTACGCGACGGTGTCCACCACCAGGTCGCAGCCGTCGCCGACCGCCTCGACCAGCTCGTCGTCGTTCTCCCGGTTGAGGGCGACCGGGTGCACGTGCCAGTCGAGCGGCCACAGTGGCCCGCCCCGTCCGCCCCGGGAACCGGCCCGGACCTGCCACCCGTCACGCACCAGTGCGCGTACGGTCGCCCGGCCGACCTGGCCGGTTGCTCCGATGACCAACGCAGTCCTCTCCATACGCCCACGGTAGGCGGGCGGGCGGCCCGACCTGCGCCCCTTCTGCCGAGGGCGAATAAGCCGAGAGCTCAACCCGTCCAGGGATCGGCAACAGGCATTGTGCAACAGCTCTTGCGCAATGCCTGTTGCTGATGCCAGACTCCTCTCATGGACAGAGCAGAGATCCGGCAGGTGACCGACTCGCGGGTGCTGGCGGCGCTGGCACACCCGTTGCGGCGCCGGCTGATGGACGCGTTGAAGGTCGACGGGCCGTCCACGGTGAGTGCGCTCGCCGCGCGGACCGGCCAGGCGGTGGCGAACGTCAGCCACCACCTCAAGGTGCTGGCCGCCAGCGAACTGGTCGAGGAGGCACCCGAACTGGCCCGCGACCGGCGGGAACGATGGTGGCGCCCGGTCTCCGCCGGGGTGCGGTGGTCGCAGGCCGACTTCGCCGACGACCCGGCCGCGATGGCGGTCTTCAACGCCTCGCTCTCGCTCAACCTCGACCGGCACGCCAGCCTGGTCCGGGCCTGGTGGGCGGCGACCGAGACCGGGGCGGGCGGGTGGACCGAGGGACCGTTCTCCGCCGACAAGTGGCTGCACCTCACCCCGGCCGAGCTGACCCAGCTCAGCGGCGAGCTGATCGGGGTGCTGGACCGGTGGGCCAACCGGGAGGTCCCGGACGACGGCGAGCACCGGGAGCCGGTCTTCGTCTTCGCCCACGGCGTACCGGCGCAGCCGTGACCGGCGACTCGGCCGGGCAGACGGTCGCACCCCGCCGGAGTCTGCTGCGGCACCGGGACTTCCGGTTGCTCTGGATCGGACAGACCACCAGCAAGCTCGGCAGCAGCGTCACCGGCGTGGCGCTGCCGCTGGTGGCGGTCGCCACCGTCGATGCGACCACCTTCCAGGTGGCCCTGCTGGCCGCGGCCGCCTGGGTGCCCTGGCTGGTGATCGGGCTACCGGCCGGCGCGTGGGTGGACCGGCTGCCGCGCCGACCGGTGATGATCCTGGCCGACCTCGCCTGCCTGGTGCTGTTCCTCAGCGTGCCGGTCGCCGCCTGGTTCGGCGTACTGGGCATCGGGCAACTGCTCGCGGTCGCCCTCGGCACCGGGACGGCCAGCGTCTTCTTCCAGACGTCCTACCAGGTCTACCTGCCCACGCTGTTGCGGCCGGAGGAGGTGGCCGAGGGCAACGCGAAGCTGCAGGGCACCGAGTCGGCGGCGCACGTGGTCGGCCCCGGTCTCGCCGGGCTGCTCGCCCAACTGGTCGGCGCGGCGTCCGCGCTGCTCGCCGACGCGGCCAGCTTCCTGGTCTCGGTGCTGTGCCTCTGGTCCATCCGTACGCCCGAAGCCCGGCCTGCGCCGGACCCGCACCGGGAGAACCTGCGCCGGCAGATCCGCGCCGGAATCCGGTTCGTGGCCCTCGACCCCTACCTGCGGGTGATGACGGTCTTCGGCGCGGCCAGCAACATCGCCCTGGTCGGCTACCAGGCGATCCTGGTGGTCTTCCTGGTCCGCGAGGTGGGGGTGAGTCCGGGCCTGGTCGGCGCCCTGATCGCCCTGACCAGCCTCGGTGGGGTACTCGGTGCGACCGCCGCCGGCTGGCTCGCTCGGCGCTTCGGCACCGCCCGTGGACTGCTCCTGTCCGAGCTGGGCGCGGCACCGTTCGCCCTGCTCATCCCGCTCACCGCGCCCGGTCCCCGGCTCGGTTTCCTGGTCGCCGGGGGCGTCGTCGTCGGCGCCGGGATCGTCGCCGGCAACGTGATCAAGGGAAGTTTCCGGCAGACGTACACCCCGCACCACCTGCTCGGTCGGGTCACGGTCAGCATGCAGTTGCTCAACTTCGGCTCGATCCCGTTCGGTGCGCTGCTCGCCGGTGCGCTCGGCACCACGGCGGGGATCCGGCCGACAATGTGGATCATGACGGCGCTCCTGCCGCTGAGCAGCCTGATCCTGCTCGTCGGCCCGCTGCGGCAACGCCGCGACCTGCCGACCCTCCCGCCGGGCGACGACCGCGACCAAGCGGTGGACGCGGCCGGGCCAGTGAAAGCGGTCGGGCCAGTTGAAGCGGTCGCCTCAGTGGAAGCGGTCGGGGGTGACGTGGGCGGGGTCGATCCCCGGCTCGGGCGGCGTGGCCCCGGTGACCAGCGTCGCCAGCAGACGGCCGAGGCTCGGCGCGACCTGCATGCCGTACCCGCTCAGGCCGGCCAGCCAGAGAAAACCCTCCGCGTCCGCGGACCGGCCGACCACCGGCACGTCGTCGGCGGCGGACGTCCGCAGCCCGGCCCAGGCGTGGTGCACCCGGCGGATGGTGAGGGTGGTGGCCTCCTCGACCCGGGCCGCGCCGATCGCGATGTCGAGGTCGTCGGGGCGTACGTCACCGGGCGGGGTCGGGGTGGCGTCGGCGGGTGAAATCAGCAGCCGCCCCGACTCGGGCTTGAAGTAGAACGTCTCCGCCACGTCCGACACCATCGGCCACCGCTCCGCGCTGACCCCGTCCGGCAGGTCCACCAGGAACGCGGTACGCCGCAGCGGGGTCAGGCCGACCGGCCGTACCCCGGCGAGTTCCGCCACCTCGTCGGCCCAGGCACCCGCGGCGTTGACCACCAGCCCACCGGTGAAGTGCCCGGCGTCGGTCTCCGCCCGCCAACCGCCGACGACTCGGGTCAACGACCGGACCCGGGCGGACCGGACCACCCGACCACCGCCCGCCCGGATGCCCCGCAGGAACCCCTGGTGCAACGCGTCCACGTCGATGTCCTGCGCCGCCGGGCGGACCATCGCCCGGTGGTAGCGGCCCGGACGGACGATCGGGCAGTAGCGCTGGACCTCGTCCAGGTCGATCTCGCGGGCGGGGGTCGGGGCGGCGAGTTCGTCGGCCAGCGCCGCGTCGAAGCTCGCGTCCTCACCGGCCGGGGAGAGCGCCAGCACCCCCCTCGGGGTGAGCAGAGGCGCGGCGCTGAAACCCGGCGGCGGGTCATCCAGAAAGGAGCGGCTGGCCGACGTCAACGCCCGCACCACCGGTCCGCCGTAGTACTCCGAGAACAGTGCGGCCGAACGGCCGGTGGCGTGGTAGCCGGCGACCTTCTCCATCTCCAGCAGGACCACCCGCCCGTACGCGGCCAGGTGGTAGCCCGCGCTGGCGCCGGCTATCCCACCGCCGATGATGAGGAAGTCAGCGTCCACGGCCGCTGACCGTAGTCGGTCAAGGCGGAGACGGCAATCAATGGCGAGACAGTTTCGGGTCCAAACAGGAAATCGGGGACGACCCTGAGTGGGATCAGGGGTTTCGGACACGATCGAGGGGACTGTCCCGGAGGGAAAAGTTGGTCGGCCCGCCTACGGTGTAGCCATGGGGCAGCGGGGGTGTGGGCGTGGCTGACTGGCTGGCGCAACTGGGGGAGCTCCCGAGCGCCCTGTACCTGGCGGGGCTCGGCGTGGTCATGCTGCTCGACGCGATCCCGTTGGTGGGCGTGCTGGTACCCGGCGACATCGCGGTGCTCGCCGTGGTGGGCACCGGCCGACCGGGCGGACCCGCCGGTGCCTACCTCAGCGTGATAGCCGGTTGCGTGGTCGGCTGGTCGTTGAGCTTCCTCGCCGGTCGGCTTTTCGGCGACCGGATCCGGCAGGGTCGGATCGGAGCCTGGATCGGCGAGGCCCGGTGGGCCGCCGCCGAGGGCATCCTGAACCGCGGTGGCGGCCGGATGGTGATGGTGGCCCCGTTCCTGCCCGTGTTCAACGCGTTGCTACCACTGGCCGCCGGCGGCCTACGAATGTCCTACCGCCGCTTCGTCTCCTGTGCGGCACTCGGTGCCGCGCTCTGGGCCGGGCTGTACGTGCTGCTGGGCACAGCGGCGAACTCACTGGGTGGACTGTTGCCCGGAGAGTCGTTCACGATGGTGGCCACGGTCGGCATCGGCCTGACCGTCGGCTGGGTCGTGCTGCTGGGTGCCCGGCGCAGCTGGCTCAGATCGGCCGGACATTCGCCGCCTGCGGGCCCTTCTGCCCCTGAGTGACCTCGAACTCGACCTTCTGGCCCTCGTTGAGCTCGCGGTAACCCTGGCTGTCGATGGCGGAGTAGTGGACGAAGACGTCCGGTCCTCCGCCGTCCTGCTCGATGAAGCCGAAGCCCTTTTCTGAGTTGAACCACTTCACGGTGCCGGTTGCCATTCAAATCTCCTTAACAGGTGTGCGACGGTGGTCGTCCCACACGACACCGACACTAGCGTTCCGACCCGGATGATGCGCGGCGAAGTCGCGGCTCGGCGACAGTCGGGGCGATAACCGGGGCCGGAAGAGCCGTTCTACGGCATGCTGGACCCGTGACGAGACGGATGGCGGGCCCGCTAGCCGACCTCGAAACCAAGATCTCCGCGACCGACACCGGGGGCCTGGACCGGCTCCGGCTCGTCGAGGTGCCGTTCGTGCCCGAGGTACGCCTGCATCTGGCCGAGGACGCCATCGTCTGGTGGGCCAGGATGGAGGCCGAGGCCGGGGCGGTGCTGGCGCCACCGTACTGGGCGTCGGCGTGGCCGGGAGGGCAGGCACTCGCCCGGTACGTGCTCGACCATCCCGAGGCGGTCGCCGGTCTGCGCGTACTCGACCTGGCCGCGGGCTCCGGGTTGGCCGCGATCGCCGCCGCGCTGGCCGGGGCGGCCACGGTGACCGCCAACGACATCGATCCGTACGCCCTGGCGGTGATCGGGATGAACGCGCGGGCGAACCGGATCGACGTACGCCAGGCCGACGGTGACCTGCTCGACGGCGACGGGCTGGACGCGGACCTGATCCTGGCCGGTGACGTCTTCTACCGCCGGGCACTGGCGGACAGGATGCTGCCGTTCCTGGAGCGGGCGGCGGCACGCGGTGCGCGGGTGCTGGTCGGCGACCCCGGGCGGGTGTTCCTACCGGCCGACCGGTTCCGGGTGGTGGCCAGTTACCACGGTTCGGCCAGCGACTCGGTCGAGGACGCGGAGATCAGTCGGATGGACGTGCTCCAGCTCCTGAGCTGACCACCGGAAGGTCGAGGACCTACGAGTCGCCCTCGCGCCGGAAACCGAGCCGGTCGTAGTACGGGGCGACCATGCCCGGTGGGGTGACCACCCGGCGGAAGCCCCGGTCGGTGAAGAGACTGCTGCGCCGGTAGACGAACTCGCCGGGGGTGAAGTCCCGGAACCGCTGGGTCACGTAGTCCAGTTCCACCCGGGCCACCTCCCCGCCGCTGCCGTCGACCAGTACCACCCCGACCACCTCGTCGGCGCGTACGACGAGGAAGGCCGTCCGGTCCGGGTCGGCGCCGTGCCACTCGAACCCCGGGTTGAACCGGGCGATGTCCGCCCCGTGTACGCGCAGCGTGTGGGCCAGGAACCCGTCGTCGGTGCCGACCTCGACGACCTCGTAGGTCCGCTCGTCGTGCCGGGTGGCGAGCATCCGGCGCAGGTACCAGACGTTGATGATCGCGATCACCACGTTCAGCCCGACCCCCGGCCAGACCTGCAGGGCGGTGTTGTAACCGATCAGGATCAGGGAGCCGACCAGGTTCAGCGCGCGCAGCCGCAGTACGCGGGTCTGCAGCAGGGACCAGACCAGTACCGCGGAGCCGATCCAACCGATGATGTCCAGCCAGTTCACCCGCCGAGGTTAGCCCCTGCCCGCTGACCTGCCCAAAATCGGACGCAGGTGGTGAAGCGCGCGGACCGGGCGTGGTTGTCGTCGCCATGGCGGGCGCAGGGGTGACACGCGGGGGTACCGGCATGGTGTGAGACGTACCACCGGCCGTACCACCACGAGTATGGTGGCCCGTATGGCAGACAAGGTCACGTTGAGTCTGAACCCGGACACACTCGCCCGGGCGCGTGCCGCCGCCGGCCAGGCCGGCATGTCCCTGTCCGCCTGGATCGACCGGGCCGCCCGTCGGGAGGCGATGCGCGACGCCGCCCGCCGGCAGGACGAGTGGCTGGCCGCCAACCCGGACGTACGCGACGAGCTCGACGGGTTCGACCGGCTCGCCGACAATCTCGAAGCGGGTTGGAATGACCTGGCCGAGGCGGCGTGAACCGCGGTGAGATCTGGACTGTCGGCGATCCCAGCAAGGTGCGTTACCGCGTCATCGTGCTCTCCGGCGACGCGCACAACGACCGGCCGAGCGCGTCGCCGTACTGCGCGCCGATCGTCCGCCAGCGTGGTAGCGCGGAACTGCCGCCGTTTGTCGTACCGCTGGCCGAGACCGACCCGATGACCGGGGTGGTGGTGGTCAACCGGATGCGCCGGGTCCCGGCCGCCGCCGGTGTCGAGCGGGTCGGCATGGCCACCGGGGCGAGCATGTCCCGGATCGTCGAGGCGCTGAAGGACCTCTTCGAACTCTGACCCTCTCGAATCCTGTCCCGACCGCCAGCATCTACAGCTGTTCGGCGGCGACAGCGTATTCCCGGGGGACCCGGAAATATAAGGCCCTGACCAGGCAAAACGTTGATTTGGGCCATGGCGTCTAGCCTCCTAGACTGAATTCGTCTACTACACTAGACGCGTGGGTCATGAAGCGCGCCGACCTCATCACGGTCATCAGCAAGGCTGCTGCTGAGGCAGGTTGCGACTTCACCCTCGTGCGAGAGGGTGCCAGCCATACGGTCTTTCGGTATGACAACAAGCAATTCACCGTGCCCCGCCACAAGGAGATCAACGAACTGACCGCGCGGGGCATTCTGCGCAACCTCGGTCTCAGGTAAGGGACTACCAGCTATGACTACGTATACCGCCACATGCACACGCTCCGGAAACTGGTGGTCGATCACCGTCCCGGAACTGCCAGGCGTCTTTACCCAGGCGCGCAGACTCGACCAGGTGGAGGCGATGGCAAGGGATGCCATCGCCGTACTCCTCGACGTGTCACCGAAGAGCTTCGATATCGAGATCCACCCCGATGTTCCGAGCGAGGTCACCACGGCACGTCGTGCACGAGCCAAGCTGGCGGAGGCAGAACAATCAGCGGAGCAGGCCACGCTGAAGGCAGCTAAGGCGCTGCTGGAGAAGGGCTACACCGTGCGGGACGCAGGAAGCCTGTTGGGGATCTCCCCGCAGCGGGTTTCGCAGCTCACTACGCAGAAGCAGGCGGCAAAGCCGAAACCGAAGGTGCGCAAGGTGCCCCAGCGCAGTGCTAAGCGGGTTTCCGGATCCAAACAGCGGGTCGCCGCCTGAGGCGGCTTCCAACCACGAACGCCCCGTACCCTTCTCGAAGGTCGGGGCGTTCGTGGTTGGAAACCGGAGCCTGAAGCGCGACGCCTACCAGCCGCGGGCCCGCCACTCTTCGAGGGAGGGGCGTTCGACACCGAGGGTGGAGTCCCGGCCGTGGCCGGGGTAGAACCAGGTCTCGTCCGGCAGCCGCCCGAAGATCTTGGTCTCCAGGTCGTTCATGATGCTGTCGAAGTGGGCCGGGTCGGTGGTCTTTCCGGGGCCACCGGGGAACAGGCTGTCGCCGGTGAACAGGTGCGGAATCCCGGCCGGGTCGCTGTAGAGCAGGGCGATCGAGCCGGGGGTGTGCCCGACCAGGTGGATCACCTCCAGCGCGCAGCCGCCGACCCGTACGGTGTCCCCGTCGACCAGCGTCTCGGAGTCGATCGGCAGCCCGTCGGCGTCGGCGGTGTGCGCGAGACTGATCGCGCCGGTGGCCGCCACCACCTCTTCCAGTGCCACCCAGTGGTCCATGTGCCGATGGGTGGTGATCACGTGGCTCAGCCCGGTCTCGCCGGCCAGTTCCAGCAGCCGGGGCGCCTCGTTGGCCGCGTCGATCAACACCTGGTCGCCGGTGGTGCGGCAGCGGACCAGGTAGGCGTTGTTCTCCATCGGCCCGACCGACACCTTGGTGATGGTCAGGTCGTCCAGGTCCCGTACGTCGGGCGCCCCGCCGGGCGAGACATCTCCGCGGTAACTCATCTCGTACCTCTAGATCCAGTCCGGTGGGGTGGGCAAGGGGCCGTTCGGGGTGACGGTGAGTCCGGCGCCGGTCGACCGACCGATCAGCCAGCCGGCGAGCAGGTGCACCGGTCCGGCGACGGTCGGTCCGGCTCCGGCCGGGCCGATGGTCAGGGCGCGGCCGGCGTCGGTCGGGCGCAGCGCCAGGGCGGGTACGTCCTCGCGGGTGGCCAGGTCACCGGCGGCCTCGTTCAGCAGCCGCTGGGCGAACCCCTCGGGCCAGTCGACCGGGTCGTAACCGGCGCCGAGGTCGACGTGGTGCACCTCGAGTTCACGCAGGCGGGTCCAGACCAGCACCGCCGCCACCCGGTCGCCGCGGTGCGACCTGACCACCGCCGCCCAGGCCTCCGGCGGCATCGCGGCGCACGCCTCGGCGAACCGTTTCGCGCCGCCCCGCAGGTCGTCCAGGTGGGCGTCGAGGGGGCGGTCGGCACCGGCGGCGATGTCCGCGTCGCGGGCGGCGACGCTCGCGTACGCCGGGACGTGCTGGCCGGTCCGGGCCCCGGTGAGCAGATTGACCAGCGCGTCGGCGCTGCGCGCGAGGTGGGTCAGCACATGTCCGCGGCTCCAGCCGGGCAGTCGGGACGGTTCGTCGAGGGTGGACCGGTCGAGGGTGCCGGCGGTACGGAGCAGCCGCTCCGTGGCGCGGTCCACCTCGGCGATCAGAACCAATGGGTCAACGGTCACGTTTCGACCCTAGTCGTCCGCACCCCGCCGGTGGTCGTCGGCGGGCCGGACCCGGAAATGGCTTTCGGTGGATCGTCGGCAGCCCTTACCGTTCGAGTTGAACGCGTCACCCGGGAGTTGGAGGGAGGTGGGGATCATGCCGGTCGCCGTGCGCGTCTCCCGCATCCCGGTTCACCAATTCTGACGAGGGTTGACATGAGGTTTGATCTCGCGTCCCTGGGCTGGGACGCCGCGCTTCACAGCGCGTACTCCAGGCACGATGACCTGCGGCCGGGCCGGGTGGTTCGGGTGGACCGCGGGGTGTGCACCGTACTGTGCGCGGACGGGACGTACCGGGCGAGTCTGGCCGGGGCGGTCCTGGCCGGTGCCGCCGCCGATCCGGCCCGCCTGCCGTGTGCCGGGGACTGGGTGCTGGTCCGGGTCTGGCCGGACGACCGGGCCACCGCCGAGGCGGTGCTGCCCCGGCGTACGGCGATCGTGCGCCGGACCGCCGGCAAGGCCGCGACCGGCCAGGTCCTGGCCGCGAATCTCGACGCCGCGGCGGTGGTCGAGCCGATGCATCCGACGCCGGACATGGCGCGGATCGAGCGTCTGCTCGCCCTGGCCTGGGGGTCCGGGGCGGAGCCGATGGTGGTGCTGACGAAGTGTGATCTGGTTCCCGATCCGGCGGCGGTGGCCGCCCAGGTGGCCGAGGTGGCGCCCGGGGTACGGGTGCTGGCGGTGAGCGCGCAGACCGGCGCCGGCCTGTCCGACCTGCGCCCGCAGGTGGCGTACGGCCGCACCCTGGCGCTGCTCGGCCCGTCCGGTGCGGGCAAGTCGACGCTGGTCAACGCGCTGGCGGGGACGACCGTGATGGTCACCCAGGGGATCCGGGGGGTGGACGGCAAGGGCCGGCACACCACCACGCACCGGGCGTTGATCCCGATTCCCGGCGGGGGAGCGGTGCTGGACACCCCGGGGATCCGGGCGGTCGGGCTGCTCGACGCGGCCGGTGGCCTGGACCACGCCTTCGCCGACGTGGCGGAGTTGGCCGCGGCCTGCCGGTTCGACGACTGCGCGCACCAGGTCGAGCCCGGTTGCGCGGTCCGGGCCGCGCTGGAGGACGGCGGGCTCACCCCGCGCCGGTGGGAGAGTTGGTGCAAGCTGCAACGTGAGGTGGCGTTCGAGACCCGACGCCGGGACGCCCGGTTGGCGGCCGAGGCGCGGGCCGGGCGGCGGCGGGCCCGGTCGGACCGGCGGATCCGTCCGTAGGCTGGGGACCGTTCGGCGGTGCCACGGCGTTGACCAGGGGGAACGTACGGGTGGGAGAAAGTGTCGTACCTCGGGGCTAAAGTTGCCGAGGCGCATTCTTGGCGTCTGCAAGACCAGTGACCTTCGGTGGCAAGATCACCGAAACGGGGCGAAGCCCGGAAGCTGGACATAACCGCAGAAGCTCGACCTAACCGCAGAACGTCTTTCAAGCCGCAGTAGCTTGTCCGAACGGACGAGTTCTCGCTTTCTTCTCCCGGGAGTACACGGACAGTGGCCGACCGCATGATCATCCGCGGCGCGCGCGAGCACAACCTGCGTGACGTCAGTCTCGACCTGCCGCGGGACGCAATGATCGTCTTCACCGGGCTTTCCGGCTCGGGCAAGTCGAGCCTGGCCTTCGATACGATCTTCGCCGAGGGCCAGCGGCGCTACGTGGAGTCGCTGTCGTCGTACGCTCGGCAGTTCCTCGGTCAGATGGACAAACCGGACGTCGACTTCATCGAGGGGCTCAGCCCGGCGGTGTCGATCGACCAGAAGTCCACCTCGCGCAACCCCCGGTCGACCGTGGGCACGATCACCGAGGTCTACGACTACCTGCGCCTGCTCTACGCCCGGGTCGGCGAGCCGCACTGCCCGGTCTGCGGCGAGCGGATCTCCAAGCAGAGCCCGCAGCAGATCGTCGACCGGGTGCTGGCGATGAAGGAGGGCACCAAGTTCATGGTGCTCGCGCCGGTGATCCGTGGCCGTAAGGGCGAGTACCTGGACCTGTTCGCCGAGCTCCAGGGCAAGGGCTACGCCCGGGCCCGGGTCGACGGCGTGGTCCAGCCGCTCACCGAGTTCATCGGCGAGGCACCGGCGACCAAGCTGAAGAAGCAGGAGAAGCACACCATCGAGGTGGTGGTCGACCGGCTCACCGTCAAGGCCTCCGCCAAGCAGCGGCTGACCGACTCGGTGGAGTCCGCGCTGACCCTCTCCGGCGGGCTGGTCCTGCTCGACTTCGTCGACCTGGCCGAGGACGACCCGGACCGGGAGCGGCGCTACTCCGAGCACCTGGCCTGCCCGAACGACCACCCCCTCGCGATCGAGGACCTGGAACCGCGGGTCTTCTCCTTCAACGCCCCGTACGGCGCCTGCCCCGAGTGCACCGGCCTGGGCACCAAGAAGGAGGTCGACCCGGAGCTGATCGTGCCGGACCCGGAGCGGACCCTGCGCGAGGGCGCGATCCAGCCCTGGTCCTCCGGACAGACCCTCGAATACTTCCTGCACCTGCTCGAGGCGCTGGGCGAGGCGGAGCACTTCGACCTCGACACCCCGTGGCGCAAGCTCCCCTCGCGGGCGCAGAAGACGATCCTGCACGGCTCCGGTGACCAGGTCCACGTGCGCTACCGCAACAAGTACGGCCGCGAGCGCTCCTACTACACCGGCTTCGAGGGCGTGGTGCAGTGGATCGAGCGCCGGCACTCCGACACCGAGTCGGACTGGTCGCGGGACAAGTACGAGGGCTACATGCGCGACGTGCCCTGTGCCGCCTGCGGTGGCGCCCGGCTCAAGCCGGAGGTGCTCGCGGTCACCCTGGGCGGCCGGAGCATCGCCGAGGTCTGCGCCCTGTCGGTGGGTG
This sequence comes from Micromonospora sp. NPDC004704, assembly GCF_053601675.1. NCBI lineage: Bacteria > Bacillati > Actinomycetota > Actinomycetes > Micromonosporales > Micromonosporaceae > Micromonospora > Micromonospora sp. NPDC004704. The sequence goes on from NZ_JBSGCD010000012.1 coordinate 68,091, forward strand.
AGTGCGCCGAGCTGCTGGGCGTACTGACGTTGACGGACCGGCAGAAGATGATCGCCGAGCGGGTCCTCAAGGAGATCAACGCCCGGCTCCGCTTCCTGGTCGACGTCGGGCTGGACTACATCTCCCTGGACCGCCCGGCCGGCACCCTCTCCGGCGGCGAGGCGCAGCGCATCCGGCTCGCCACCCAGATCGGCTCCGGCCTGGTCGGGGTGCTCTACGTGCTGGACGAGCCGTCGATCGGCCTGCATCAGCGGGACAACCACCGGCTGATCGAGACCCTGGTCCGGCTCAAGAAGCTGGGCAACACCCTGATCGTGGTCGAGCACGACGAGGACACCATCCGGGTCGCCGACTGGATCGTCGACATCGGTCCGGGTGCGGGTGAGCACGGCGGCCAGATCGTGCACAGCGGTTCGGTGAAGGACCTGCTGGGCAACCAGGAGTCGGTCACCGGCGCCTACCTGTCCGGGCGACGCAGGATCCCCACCCCGAAGCAGCGCCGGCCGCAGACGCCGGGCCGGGAACTGGTCGTACACGGTGCCCGTGAGCACAACCTGCGCAACCTGACCGTGCCGTTCCCGCTGGGCCAGTTCACCGCCGTCACCGGGGTCAGCGGCTCGGGCAAGTCGACCCTGGTCAACGACATCCTGTACGCGGTCCTGGCGAACCAGATCAACGGGGCGCGGATGGTTCCGGGGCGGCACACCCGGGTCGCCGGACTGGAACACGTGGACAAGGTCGTCGGGGTGGACCAGTCGCCGATCGGGCGTACGCCCCGGTCGAACCCGGCGACGTACACCGGGGTCTGGGACCACGTCCGCAAGCTGTTCGCCGAGACCACCGAGGCGAAGGTGCGCGGGTACGGCCCTGGCCGGTTCTCGTTCAACGTCAAGGGCGGACGCTGCGAGGCGTGCAGCGGTGACGGCACGATCAAGATCGAGATGAACTTCCTGCCCGACGTGTACGTGCCGTGCGAGGTCTGCAAGGGCGCCCGGTACAACCGGGAGACCCTGGACGTGCACTACAAGGGACGTACGGTCGCCGACGTGCTGCAGATGCCGATCGAGGAGGCGGCCGACTTCTTCTCGGCCATCCCGGCGATCCACCGGCACCTCAAGACGCTGGTCGACGTCGGCCTCGGCTACGTACGGCTGGGCCAGTCGGCGCCGACCCTGTCCGGTGGCGAGGCGCAGCGCGTCAAGCTCGCCTCCGAGCTGCAGAAACGCTCGACCGGCCGGACCGTTTACGTGCTCGACGAGCCGACCACGGGCCTACACTTCGAGGACATCCGCAAGCTGCTCGGTGTGCTGGAGAGCCTGGTCGACAAGGGCAACACGGTGATCGTGATCGAACACAACCTGGACGTGATCAAGACCGCCGACTGGCTCATCGACATGGGCCCGGAGGGTGGCCACCGCGGCGGCCTGGTGCTCGCCGCCGGCTCCCCCGAGGAGCTGGCCGAGGTGCCGACGAGCCACACCGGGCAGTTCCTGCGGCCGGTGCTCGGGCTCAAGGGTGCGGCGAAGGGCTCCGAGGCGGCGACCGCGCGGGCGGAGAAGGCCAACGGTGCCGCCGCGAAGTCGAAGACGGCCGCGGCCAAGGCCACCACGGCAACCAAGGCCACCACGTCGGCGAAGGGCACCGGGGCCAAGAGCGGTACGCCCACGGGCAAGACCGCCGCGGCCAAGTCCACCACACCGGCGGCTCGGGGGCGGCGGGCCGCGTCCGCGGTCTGATTCGTGCCCAACTGAACCATTGCCGGCGATCTTGCGTGTCTACTGTCGTGGCCGCAGTACCAGTCCGGGCGCGGCCGCCACAGTCGAGAGGAAAGGCTAGGCATGAGTGACGACCAGATCGTGACCGGTCAGGTGCAGACCCGCCGCGCCCTGCTGTTGGGTGCGGGCGCCGTCGGCGCGACCGTGGTACTCGCCGCCTGCGGCACCGACAACTCCACCGACGGTTCCAACGACGCGGGCGCGCCCGCCGGGAGCGACCCGGCGGGCGACCCCAACGCCGGTGGGGACAACGGCGGTGGGGCGGACGTCCTGACCAAGACCGCCGAGGTGCCGGTCGGCGGCGGGTTGATCTTCGCGGCCAAGGACGTCGTGGTGACCCAGCCGACCAAGGGCGAGTTCAAGGCGTTCAGCGCGATCTGCACCCACCAGAACTGCCCGGTGACCAACGTCGACGGGGGCACGATCAACTGCTCCTGCCACGGCAGCAAGTTCTCGATCACGGACGGTTCGGTGAAGAACGGACCGGCCACCCGGCCGCTCGCGGCCAAGGACGTCAAGGTCGAGGGCGAGAACATCACCCTCGCCTGATCCACGGGCCGGCCTGGCGCGGAGGACCCCGCGCCAGGCCCGGGTCCGGCTTAGGATCCGGGGATGCGGCTGACCGTACTCGGGGCGTGCGGCGCGTGGCCGGAGCCGGGGCAGGCATGCAGCGGTTACCTGGTCGAACACGACGGGTTCCGCCTGCTGCTCGACATCGGGTACGCGACCCTGCCGCGCCTGCTGGAGCGGATCGGCCCCGAGCGGGTCGACGCGGTTTTTGTCACCCACGGCCATCCGGACCACTGCGCCGACCTCAACCCGCTGCTGCGCGCCCGCCATCTCCGGGCCGACAAACCCCCACCCCTTCCCGTGTACGCCCTGCCCGGCGCCCTGGACCCGGTGCTCGCCCTGGACCGGCCCGGCATGCTCGACGACGCGTACGTGCTGCACGAGTTCACCGCCGGTGACCGGCTGCGGATCGGCCCGTACGAGGCGCGGACGCGGCTGCTGCCGCACTGGGTGCCGAACGCCGGGGTACGCCTGACGGCCGGCGGGCGGGTGCTCGCGTACACGGGTGACACCGGGCCGAGTCCGGAGGTGGTGGAGTTGGCCCGCGACGCCGACCTGCTGGTGGCCGAGGCGAGTCACGTCGACGAGGTGCCGCAGGACTCCGTACGCGACCTGACCAGCGCCCGCCAGGCCGGACGGCAGGCGGCCGAGGCGGGCGTCGGGATGCTCCTGCTGACCCACTTCTGGCCTGGCACCGACCGGCCCGCCGCCCAGGTCGCGGCCGGTGACGCGTACGCCGGGGAGGTTGCCGCCGCCGTGCCCGGCCTGGTCGTGGATCTCGGGTGACCCCCGTCCCGGCCCGTACGGGCTCGGCCGGGAATGACAGGGGTGCGGACTAGGCTTGCTGACGTGGCTGACCCCTCGACCTACCGTCCCGCCCCGGGCACGACCCCGGAGGCTCCGGGGGTTTACCGCTTCCGTGACCCGACCGGCCGGGTGATCTACGTCGGCAAGGCCAAGAGCCTGCGCAGCCGGCTCAACTCCTACTTCGGCGACACCTGGAACCTGCACCAGCGGACCCAGCAGATGGTCACCACCGCCGCCTCGGTGGACTGGGTCACCGTCGGCACCGAGGTCGAGGCGCTCCAGCTCGAATACTCCTGGATCAAGCAGTACGACCCCCGGTTCAACGTCCGCTACCGGGACGACAAGTCGTACCCGTACCTGGCGGTGACGCTGGACGAGGAGTACCCGAGGTTGCAGGTGATGCGGGGGGCCAAGCGCAAGGGGGTGCGCTACTTCGGCCCGTACTCGCACGCCTGGGCGATCCGCGAGACGCTCGACCTGCTGTTGCGCGTCTTCCCGTCGCGTACCTGTTCCTCCGGGGTGTTCAAGCGGGCGGGGCAGATCGGGCGGCCGTGCCTGCTCGGTGACATCGGCAAATGCTCCGCGCCCTGCGTCGGCCGGGTCTCCGCCGACGAGCACCGGCAGATCGTGGACAACTTCTGCGACTTCATGGCCGGCAAGACCGACAGCATGGTCCGCCGGCTCGAACGGGAGATGCTCGACGCCAGCGAGCAGCTCGAGTTCGAGCTGGCCGCGCGGCTGCGCGACGACGTCGCCGCCCTGCGCCGGGCGATGGAGAAGCAGACCGTGGTGCTCGGCGACGGCACCGACGCCGACGTGGTCGCGTTCTCCGAGGACCCCCTGGAGGCGGCGGTCCAGGTCTTCCACGTCCGCGACGGCCGGGTACGCGGCCAGCGCGGCTGGGTGGTGGAGAAGGTCGAGGACCTGACCACCGGCGACCTGGTGCACCACTTCTGCACCCAGGTCTACGGCGGTGAGCAGGGGGAGTCCGACGTGCCCCGCGAGCTGCTGGTGCCGGCCCTCCCGCCGGACGCCGACGCGCTCGCCGACTGGCTCTCCGACAAGCGGGGGAGCCGGGTCAGCCTGCGGGTGCCGCAGCGCGGCGACAAGCGGTCGCTGCTGGAGACGGTCGGGCGTAACGCCGGTGAGGCGTTGACCCGGCACAAGCTGCGCCGCTCCGGTGACCTGACCACCCGGAGCAAGGCCCTCGACGAGATCACCGAGTCGCTCGGGCTGCGTACGTCACCGCTGCGGATCGAGTGTTACGACATCTCCCAGATCCAGGGCACCGACGTGGTCGCCAGCATGGTCGTCTTCGAGGACGGGTTGCCGCGCAAGAGCGAATACCGCCGGTTCATCGTGCGCGGGGCCACCGACGACCTCTCCGCCATGTCCGAGGTGCTGCGTCGACGGTTCGCCCGCTACCTGGAGACCCGGGCGGAAACCGGTGAGCTGGGCGAGGAGACCACCACCGACCCGGACCGGCCGGGTATCGACCCGACCACCGGGCGCCCGCGCAAGTTCGCGTACCCGCCGCAGTTGGTGGTGGTCGACGGCGGTCAGCCCCAGGTGGCGGCGGCCTCGGCGGCACTGGCCGAGTTGGGCATCGACGACATCGCGCTCTGCGGCCTGGCCAAGCGGCTGGAGGAGGTGTGGCTGCCCGACGACGAGTTCCCGGTCATCCTGCCGCGTACGTCGGAGGGGCTCTACCTGCTGCAACGCGTACGGGACGAGGCGCACCGGTTCGCCATCACCTTCCACCGGGAACGGCGGTCGAAGCGGATGACCGTCTCCGGCCTGGACAACGTCCCCGGCCTCGGTGAGGTACGCCGCAAGGCGCTGCTGCGGCACTTCGGTTCGGTCAAGCGGCTCGCCGCCGCCGAGGTGGACGAGATCGTGGAGGTGCCCGGCATCGGCCGCCGTACCGCCGAGGCGATCATCGCCGCGCTGAACCCGGACCGTACGCCGGCCGAACCGTCCGTTCCGGCCGAACCGTCCGTTCCGGCCGAACCGTCCGTTCCGTCCGACCCGGTGGCCTGACCCCGGCCGTGCCCGTGCCCGAATCGGCGCGGTCACGGAACGCCGGCTCAGTCTTCGAGGCGGCGTTTCTGCGGGTAGACCGTTTCGCCACGGGCGAGCATCTCGACGAACTGGGCGATCCGGCGAGCCCGCGTCTCGGCCCGTTTGGCGCTGTCGACCCGGTAGATCACGGAGAACCGGTTCTGCTTGGTGAGGATGTCGAACATCGCCCGCGCCCGGGGCTCGGCGTCCAGCGCGGCGGCCAGGTCGGCCGGGACCTCGGCGGTGGCCGGTCCGGCGTACGCGGCGTCCCAACGACCGTCGGCCTTGGCCCGCTCGATCTCGGCGTGTCCGCCCGGACGCATCCGGCCCGTCGCGATCAGGTCGGCGACGAGGGTGACGTTCCGGGCCGACCAGGGGCTGGTCGACCGGCGCGGAGTGAAGCGCTGCCGGTACGTGGTCTCGTCGCGGCTGCGTGCCTGGCTGTCGATCCAGCCGTGGCAGAGCGCCTCCTCCAGCGCCTGGGCGTAGGTGAGGCTGGTGGGGTCGGTGCTGCCCTGCTTGGCCAGCAGCAGCCAGACCCCGTCCGAGTCGCCGTGGTGCGCGTCGAGCCATTCCCGCCACGCGTCCTGGTCGGCGACGGTCAGTTCGGGCTGGTCAGCGCCCATGGTCGGCTCCTCGGTCAGGGGTCGGGTGAGGTTGTTCGGCGACGATCATGACTCGGCGCAGCAGGTCCGCCAGGGTCCGGCGCTCGGCCGGGTCGAGGGCGTCGAGCAGCCGGTGGTCCTCGTGGCCGAGCACCTCCATCGCCTCGAGCCAGGCGGCGTTGCCGGCTTCGGTGAGTTCGATGTCGACCCGGCGGCGGTCGGTTGTGGACGGGATGCGGCGGACGAAACCTCGTCGCTCCAGCGCGTCGAGGCGGGCGGTCACCGAGGGCGGTGCCATGTCGAGGTCGGCGGCGAGTTCGGTGGGAGTGGCCCGGCCCCGGCGGCCGGCGAGCACGTGCAGGGTGTCGAACTCGTGCCGCTGGAAGTCGAAGTCGAGCAGGTAGCGCTCCTTGACCCGGCGCAGGTGCCGGGCCAGCCGGATCGCGCGGGTGACCACGCCCTCGACATCGGGGTCGAGGTCGGGCAGGACCGGCGTCCAGCGGTCCACATGGTCGTCGGTCCCGTCGCGCTGCTCCACGGCAGTATTCTACGTCACCATCGAATTATTCGTTGACGAAAGGTTCGACATCGAACTACGTTCTGGTCCATGGACCATCCCCTCCGGCTCCGTGCCTTCCGGCTGCTCTTCGTCGGCCGTACGCTCTCCGCGCTCGGCGACGCCGTCGTGCCCGCGGCGCTCGCGCTCGCCGTACTCCGGGTCACCGGCTCGACCTCGGCGCTCGCCCTCGTCCTCGGCTGCGCCCTGGTCCCCAAGCTGCTGCTCCTACCGCTCGGCGGCGTGATCGCCGACCGGTTCGACGCCCGCCGGGTCGCCCTCGTCACCGACCTGATCCGTGGCGCCGCCCAGGTCGTCGTCGGCGTCGAACTGCTCGGCGCCGACCCGAAGCTGACCCACATCGCCGCCGCCTCGGCGGTCACCGGCGTCGCGTCCGCGTTCGCCGTGCCGACCGCCTCACCCCTGGTCGCCGGCACCGTCGACGGTTCCGCCCGGCAGCAGGCCAACGCCTTGATGGGGGTCGCCTCCAGCGCCACCCGACTCGGCGGGCCGGCGCTCGCCGGGCTGCTGATCTGGACCGCCGGACCGGGCTGGGCGTTCATCCTCGACGGCGCGTCGTTCGCCGCCAGCGCCGCCCTGCTGGCGATCATCCGGGTACGCCGCACCCCGATCGAACGCCGGTCACTCCGCGCCGACCTAATGGAGGGCTGGACCGAGGTACGCACCCGCGACTGGTACTGGACCAGCCTGCTCGCCCACGCGGCCTGGAACGGCGGTGCCGCGGTCCTGGTCACCCTCGGCCCCGCGGTGGCGGTCGACCAGCTCGGCGGCGAGGGCGTCTGGGTGCTGATGCTCCAGGCCGGGGCGGTCGGGCTCCTGCTCGGCTCACTACTGGCCGGACGGGCCCGGCTGCGCCGACCGATCCTGGTGGCGAACCTCGGGCTGGCGACGTACGCGGTCCCGCTGGTGCTGCTCGGGGTGGCCGCGCCAGCCCCAGCCGTGATCGTCTCGTACGGCCTCGCGCTGACCGCGCTCGGCTTCCTCAACCCGGTCTGGGAGACGGTTGTCCAGACCGAGATTCCCCCGCACGCCCTGGCCCGCGTCACGTCGTACGACTGGCTGCTCTCGCTGGCCGCCACACCGATCGGTTACGCCCTCGCCCCGCTCGGCGCGAGCCTCTGGTCGGCGAAGATGCCCCTGGTCACCGCCGCTGTCATCGTCGCGCTCGCCTGCCTCGGCACCGCCGCCGTCCCCGGCGTACGCCGCATCGGCACCCCACCCGCCCAACCGGCCAGCGCGCCAACCGAAGCGGCCCCGGCTGACCAGCGACCTCGGTCAGCGACCGCCGGAGGCGTATAACGCGTCATCGTCTTACATCAAATTCGATGTACGTACTCGCTTGGGTATGTACGACCTGACGAAGTCACCGCCCGCCCACGTACCCGGTTGATGCACGGCTGCTCAGCCCGGTAACGCGCCGGTCAGCACAGGGCTCAGCAGCCGGCGATCAAGCATCGACCACCGGCGAGAGGCGCCTTGCGGTGAACCAGCGGCGGCCGTCGTCGAGCCACTGGTCCTGATCGAGGCCGGCGCTGCGGAGTTCATCGGTGAGTTCGCGGTCGGTGAGGCGGCGTGCGGTGAACCGCTGGATCCACACGTCTTCGCGGATCTGGTACGAGGTCTCGGCGGTGAGCAGCCCGTCGGCCATGTCCAGGACGTCCAGGCGGCCGACGACGGGGCCGAGAACGCCCTCGCGGCTGGTCCCGACCCGAAGGCTGTCGAACCATTCCGGCGGGTGCCACTGCGCCACCAGTTGGCCACCCGGTCCGAGGTGGCGCCGACAGGTTCGCAGGAACAGTCGACGTTGCTCGTCGCTCGCAGTATTGATCAAGTGGCTGGCCAGCAGGACGATGTCGAAGTGCTCGTTCAGTCGCAGATCTTCGATCCGGGCCGCCACGGGCTCGACACCACGGAGGCGAGCGAGCATGGTCGCCGACTCGTCAACACCAACCACCCGGTGGCCGAGTTCGGCGAGCGGGTTGCTCAGCCGTCCGGTTCCGCAGCCGAGTTCCAGGATCCGCGCACCGGGCGGTACCGCGCGGTGAATGATTTCGGGTTCACCGTTCGGCGGCAGTTGAGCGTAGACGTCGACGGCGCAGCCATCAGGAGTGATCGGCCCAGGCCCGGCGCCGTAGCTGGTCCGTTCGGTCGGCATCAGCGAAATGCTGCCAGAACCTGTCGAGGATCAGGCGGGGGAGGAAGTCAGCAACTGGTAGATCGCGTGGTCCTGCCACTGCCCAGCGATCTTGAGGTAGTTCGGGGCGACGCCGAAGCGGACGAATCCACTGCGCTCCAGCACCCGCTGTGAGGCGGCGTTGTGCAGCAGGACAGATGCCTCGATCCGGTGCAGCCACAACTCCTCGAACGCCACCGCGATGATGGCGCGTACGGCGGCGCTCGCGACGCCCCGGCCGTTGTCCTCGGCATTCACCCAGTAGCCGAGGCTGCAGGACTGGAACGGGCCACGCACGATCGTCTGGAGGTTGATCCGGCCGACCACCCGTCCCGAGTCGAGGATCACGTGCGGGTGCCCGGTGCCTCGCTGATGTTGTTCGAGCGCGGTCTCGACAACAACCCGGTGGCCCTCGACCGTGAAGTAGTCCTCGTCCCGGACCGGCTCCCACGGGGCGAGGAAGTCACGGTTGACCCGTGCCAGTTCGGCCAGGACCGGAACATCGTCGAGCTGGAGGAGCCGGGTGGTGATCATCCGATGATGATCTCAGACCGGCCCGGTGCTCGGCGGCCCCACCGGTAGGCTGCGCCGCGTGGCACTGAATGTGACGCTGGACGAGTTGACCGCGCAGAACCGTGATGCCGTACTCGCGTTGCGGGTCGGACCGGGGCAGGGACGGTTCGTCGGGACCGTACGGGAATCGTTGGCGGAGGCGGCGGAGTACCCGTACGCGAAGCCCTGGTACCGGGCGGTGTACGCGGGTGCCGAACCGGTCGGCTTCGTAATGCTGAGCTGGGATGCGGAGCCGCAGCCGCCGGAAATCATCGGGCCGTGGTTCCTGTGGAAGCTGCTCATCGACGAGCGACACCAGGGCCTCGGCTACGGGCGTGAGGTGGTCCGGCAAGTGGCGGACCTGGTACAGGCGGAGGGTGCCACAGAACTGCTGACCAGCTACGTCCCGGAGGACGGCGGCCCGGCCGGGTTCTACCGGCGACTCGGATTCGTGCCGACCGGCGAGTACGACGCCAGCGGTGAGGTGATCGTCCGCCTCACCCTGCCTCGGCCGCTGACCGGCCGCTGATCGCTGACCGGACGTCGGCCGCCTGACGCGGACGCAGGCCGGCTCAACCGTGGACTGGCAGGATGGCTGGGTGCCGACCCCCTCGCAGTCCGCCCTGCACCCCGCCTATCCCGTCCGCACCCCACGATTGTTGCTGCGTCCGCTCACCACGAGCGACGTTGACGCGCTGCTCGCGTACCGGAGCCTGCCCGACGTCTGCCGTTACGTGCCGTTCGAGCCGATGACCCGCGAGGTGATCAACGAACGGCTCGTCTCGGTGTGGGCGAACCACGGGCTCACCCACGAGGGCCAGGCACTCACCCTCGGCATCGAACTGGCCGGCACCAATCAACTCATCGGGGACGCGGTGCTCTTTTGGCACAGCCGAGAGCACGGTGGCGGCGAGATCGGGTACGTCCTGCACCCCGACCACGCCGGCCACGGTTACGCCACCGAGGCGGCCCACGCACTGCTCCGCCTGGGCTTCGACGACCTCGGCCTGCACCGCATCGTCGCCCGGGTCGACGAACGCAACGAACCATCGGCCCGGGTCGCCCGACGGTTGGGGATGCGCCAGGAGGCGCGACTCGTACACAACGAGTTTTTCAAGGGCGAGTGGAGCACCGAACTCGACTTCGCGATGCTCGCCGACGAGTGGCCCGCGCACCGGACCATCCAAAACTGATCAGGTACGGGTGGCGATGACGAGGTGGTCGGCGTCGGAGCGGGTCAGCATCCGCTCCTCCGGTTCGCCGAAACCGGCCGCGGTGAGCAGCTTCGCCAGTTCGTCGAAGGCGTACGCCCTGCCCCCCTGGGTGTGGAACAGGTTGAGGCTGAACGCGCGTACGAACGCGTCGGCGACGCCCGGCGGACGCTCCGGGACCTCGGCGAGCGGCTCCAGCAGGACCACCCGGCCACCGGGGTTGAGCGCGGCGGCGACCCGGTCGAGCAGTGCGGCGACCTGGCTGTCGTCGTACCCGTGGACGATGTTGAAGAGCAGGACCAGGTCGTAGCCGGCGCCGAGGTCGGTGGTGAGCAGGTCACCGGGTCGCAGCTCGACCCGGTCGGTGAGCCCGGCGGACTCGACCACCGCCCGGCCCTGGGACAGGGCGCCGGGCAGGTCCACCACCGTGGCGCGCAGTTCCGGGTACGCCTGGCAGAACGCGGCCGTGTAGCCGGCGTGCCCGCCACCGAGGTCCAGCAGTCGACCACCGGACGGGGGAGCGGGGACCAGGGTGATGACCTCTTCGGACAGCCATCCGGCGAGCCGGCGGAGCATGGTCTGGAAGTCGGCCAGCGTCTCCGGGCGCTGCTCCAGCCAGGCGTAGAAGTCACCGGTCGGCCCGCCCTGGCGGACCGAGGTCTCCAGGTCGCCCCAGAGTTCGGTCACCACGGTCGTCCAGAACGACAGGACCGGGGCGAAACTGTCCGGGGTGGACCGCAGCAGCCAGCGGCTGGTGTTCTCGCTGTTCGCGTACGCGTCTCCGGGCTGGACGAGGTAGCCGAACCCGACCAGGGCGTCGAGCAGCAGGCGCAGCCCCAGCGGGTCCGCGCCGATCCGCTCGGCCAGTGACGCGACCGGTAGCGGCCCGTTGGCCAGTTCCTCGAACACCCCGAGCCGCAGACCGGCTCCGGCGGTACGGAACGAGATCGCGTTCAGCATGTCGAGGTGGGCCGAGGGGGCCTCGTCGGTCTCCATGAACGCGCGGGCGACCTCGGGCGGCAACGGCACCGGCATGCTGTTTCTCCTTGTACTCGGTGGGCTACGACGGGGGAGGGAGTCAGCCGCGTACGGGCTCGGCCGTGGCGGTCGGTGCCGGAGCGGCCGGCTCCAGGGCGTCGGGCAGGTCGTCGACGTCCCGCAGCGAGCGGCGGGACCAGGCGAACGCCACCAGCAGCACCATGAGGGTGCCGACCACGGCGAAGACCAGGGCGGTTCCCCGGCCGTCGCCGGTGCCGACGATCGTGCCGACGCTGCCGGCCAGCGCACCGTCGGGGCGCATCAGGGGTTCGAAGACCTGGTCGGCGAGGGGACCGGCGAGCAGGTACGAGACCGGGATGCTGGCGTCACCGACAACCCGCGCGGCGGCCAGCACCCGGCCCAGGACCTTCGGCTCGGTCTTGGTCTGGATCAGGGTCATGGTGGAGCTGTTCACGATCGGCAGGGTGAACAGGAACAGCGGCGCCACCACGGCGATCAGCCACGCCGACGGGCTCAGCGAGTGCAGCACCAGGGCGACCCCGCCGAGGGCCAACCCGCCGAAGACGGCGTGGATCCGCCGGGCCGGTCCGCCCCAGGCGGTCATCACCAAGCTCCCGGCGAAGAGTCCGGCGCCACCGGCGAACATCAGCACCCCGAGGGTGTCCGGCGAGGCGAACGACAGGATCAGCGGCTGGACCAGCACACCGGCGAAACCGAACAGGAAGTTGTACGCCCCGAAGAGCACCATGAGCTGCCACAACCCGGTGTGGGCGCGCAGGTAGTGCCAGCCGGCGGCGGCCTCCCGCAGCACCGGTTCGCGGGTACGTTCGGCGGCCGGGCGGGTCGCCTCGACCGGCAGCCGGACCAGCAGCAGGGTCAGCGACGCGACCGCGAAGGTGACCAGGTCGATGGTGAGGACCCCGTCGATCCCGATGGTCACCACCAGGACCCCGGCGATCAGCGGGGCGGCGATCTGGGCCGCCCTGGTCACCTGCATCAGCCCGTTGAACCGGGCCAGGTGCGCCTTGCCGACCAGGGCCGGTGTCATCGCCTGGTAGCTGACCTGGTGCACGGTGGACGAGGCGGCGCTGAGTGCGCTGGCCAGGTAGATGTGCCAGACCTCGAGGTTGTCGGTCGCCACCAGCAGGGCGAGCGCGGCCGTGCCGATCGCCGCCCCGAGATCGCTGAGCAGCATCACCCTGCGGCGGTCGAACCGGTCGGCGATCACCCCGGCGAACGGGGCGACCAGGACCGCGGGCAGGCTGCTGGCCAGGAAGATCAGCGAGAACTGGGTGACCGATCCGGTCTGCTGGTACACCCAGACGCCGAGCACGAAGCCGGTCAGGCTGGAGCCGACCAGGGAGACGAGCTGACCGACCCAGACCGCGATCAGCAGGCGGGCTCGGACTCGTTCAGCCATGCGTACTCCCGGAATCGGTGGAGCCAGGTGGCGGGTCGAGGAACCCGGTCCGGACGTACCAGGCCAGGTAGGTGTGGACCAGCGCCGGGTCCGCGGGCGGGCAGGTGATGCCGGCCGGCGCCAGCGCCGCCTCGGTCCGGGTGCAGTCGAAATTCGGCTGGGTACGCCGGGGCGCCTGCTCGCCGAAGAGCGGGGTGAACGGTGCCAGGGCCACGTCCGGCCGGGCCAGCAGAGCAGCCCGCCACCGGTCGTACGGCACCAGGTCGACCGGGTAACCGAAACCGCTCAGCGCACCGGCCAGGTCGCCGAAGGAGATGGTGCTGTTGTTGTAGTAGTGGAAGTCGTCGTTCCGGCTGCCCGGCTGCCGGGACAGGTGCCCGATCGCCCGCCCCACGTAGTCGACCGGGGCCAGGTCGGCGTGGTCGTCGGGGATCTCCGGCACCGCGCCGAGCTGCACGAACGTCTTCAACAACCGGCTGAAGTAGTCGTCGGCGTTGCCGACCCCGGTCCCGGCGTGGCCGGTGATCCTGGCCGGTCGGTGCACGCTCACCGACAGTCCGCGCGCCCGCGCCGCCCGGACCAGCGCGTCCGCCGCCCACTTGGTGGAGTTGTAACCGTCGCCGAGCCCGGTGCAGTCGTCCGGTGCGTCCCGCTCGTCGACCACACCACCGACCCGGTCCGGGGTGAGGAACACCCCGAGGGTCGAGACGAGCTGCACGGCGGTCGGGCGCCCGGCGGCGGCCAGCCGGAGCACCTCCAGGGTGCCGTTCACGTTCGCCGGCCGCAGCCGCTCGTACGGCATCAGGAAGTTGACCAGCCCACCGTTGTGCAGGACCAGGTCGGTACGGTCGGCCAGGGCGGCGAAGTCCCCCCGGTCCAGCCCGAGCCCCGGCTCACCGAGATCCCCCGGTACGCCGACCAGACGACCGTGGTACTCGTCGCGCCAGAGGCCGTAGCGGAGCAGGTTGTCGCGTACCCGGTCGGTGGCCGCCTGCGGGGTGCCGGCCCGGACCAGACAGTGCAGCTCCGCCCGGCTGTGGTCGAGCCAGTCCGCGAGCAGGTGCGCGCCGAGGAATCCGGTGGCCCCGGTGACCAGGACCGTCTCCGGTACCGCCGCCGGTTGTCCTCCCGGCAGGCGGTCGGCGACGTCGTCGGGGAGGACGGCGTCTCGGCGTACCCGATCGGGGTCGAGCCGGTGGCCGGCGTGCCCGGCGCGGGCCCGGTCGATCCGCTCGGCGAGACCGGCCAGGTCCGCGGTTTCGAACAGTGCCCGCAGCGGTAGGTCCACGCCGAGGTCGGCGGTGATCCGGGCGGCCAGGGGGCCGGCGAGCAGCGAGTGTCCACCGAGGTCGAAGAAGTTGTCCCGGACGCCGACCCGGTCGGAGTCGAGCAGCCCGGCCCAGATGCCGGCGAGCGCGCGTTCGGTCGGGGTCCGGGGCGGCACATGGTCATCGTCGAGCGGCTGGTCGGCCGGGGCGGGCAGGGCCGCCAGGTCGAGTTTGCCGTGCGAGTTCAGCGGCAGCTCGGGCAGGAACACCACGTGCGCGGGCACCAGGTAGTCCGGCAGCCGTTCCCGCAACCCGGCCCGGATCACGGCCGTCGTCGGCGCCGGCACGCCCGCCGGCACCAGGTACGCGACCAGGCGCGGCCCGGTCCCGTCGTCGCGGACCGTCACCGCCGCCCGCGCCACCCCCGGTTGCGCCGCGCAGGCGACCTCCACCTCGCCCAGGTCGATCCGGTGCCCACGGATCTTCACCTGCCGGTCGGTGCGGCCGAGGAACTCCAGCGTCCCGTCCGGCCGGTGCCGGGCCAGGTCACCGGTCCGGTAGAGCCGCGCACCAGGGGGCCCGTACGGGTCGGCGACAAAACGCAGCGCGGTGAGCCCCGGCGCGCCGAGGTAACCACGGGCCGGTGCGGTGCCGCCGACGTACACCTCGCCGGTGAAGCCGATCGGCACCGGGCGCAGCCGGGCGTCGAGCAGGTGCACCCGGACCCCGGCCAGCGGGCGCCCGATCGGCAACTGGCCGAGACCGGGCAGCTCGGCGGCGTCCACGGTCTCGTACGTGGTGGCGCAGACGGTCGCCTCGGTCGGGCCGTAGTGGTTGTGGATCCGTACGGTGCCGCCGGTGGCTTCCGCCCAGCCGCGTACCGCCCCGGTCTGGGCCGCCTCGCCGCCGATCATCAGCGCCCGCAACCCGGTGTCCGTACGCGGAGCCGCCCCGGCCAGGTCCGCCACCCACCGGGCCCAGAGCGGGGCGGCGGTGTCGACCAGGGTGATGCCCTGCTCGGCGCAGAGGCGGAGCAGGTCCGGTCCGGTCAGTTCGGCCGGTCGCCGGTGCACGACCAGGGCCGCTCCGGCGACCAGGGCCGGGAACAGGTCGCCGACCGAGGCGTCGAAGCTGAGCGGCGGCAGCATCAGCAGCCGGTCGCCGGGTCCGATCGCGTGCAGGTCGACGAAGGCGCGGGTCAGGTTGACAGCGGTCCGGTGGGTGACCATCACGCCCTTGGGCGTACCGGTGGAACCGGAGGTGTAGATGACGTACGCGAGCTGGTCCGGCCGGGTCACCGGCAACGGTGTGGCGTCGTCGGTGTCGTCGCCCGCGTCGGTGTCGTCCACGGACAGGACCGGGCCGGGGTGGGCGGCGAAGCGGTGCGCGTCGGCCGGATCGGCCAGGAGCACCGGTGCCTGCGCGTCGGCGAGCAGCCCGAGCAGCCGCGCGGGCGGGTGACCCGGATCCAGCGGCAGGTACGCCCCGCCGGCCCGGAGGATGCCGAGGATGCCGACGACCGCCGCCGTACCGGCGGGCAGGACCAGTCCGACCGGGACCTCCGGGCCCACCCCGGCGCGGCGCAGCCGCCGGGCCAGCCGGTCGGCCCGCCGGTCGAGTTCGCCGTAGGTGAGCACCCGGTCGCCGTCGACCACCGCCGGTGCGTCCGGCGCCGCCACCGCCCGCGCCCGGATCAGCTCCGCCAACCCGTGCGGCGGTTCCGCCGCGTCCCCGGTGTCGTTCCAACCGGCCAGGGCCTGCCGGTCGTCGGGGCCGAGCAGGTCCAGTTCGGACAGTCGCCGGTCCGGGTCGGTGACGAGCGCCCGGAGTACGAGTTGCAGCCGGTCGGTGAACCGGCCGATGGTCGAGGGGTCGAACAGGTCGGTGTTGTAGTCGACCACCCCGGACAGGGTCGGGTGGGTCTCGAAGAACAGCACGGTGAGGTCCAGCCGGGCGGTCTCCCGGTCGAAGCTCACCGGCCGGACCTCGAGTCCCGGTGACTGCCGCCCCTCGATCGCCGGGTTGACCACGCACATCACCTGGAACAGCGGGTTGCGGCTCGGGTCGCGGGGCAGGTCGGCCAGCTCGACCACCTGGTTCAGCGGGAGGTCGGCGTGGTCGAGCGAGTCGACGCAGGTACGCCGTACCCGCTGCAACGCGGTGGCCAGGCTGGGGTCACCGGACAGGTCGGTACGCAGCGCCAGGCTGTTCACCATCAGCCCGACCACGGACTGCAGTTCCGGGGTGGACCGGGTGGAGACCGGTGAGCCGACGCAGATGTCCTCCTCGCCGGTCCACCGGTGCAGCAGCACCTGCAACGCGGTCAGGACCAGCATGAACCGGGTACACCCGGTGGACCGGGCCAGCCCGTCGAGGGCACCGGTCAGCTCCGCCGGCACCTCGAACCGGTGGGTCGCCCCGGCGAACGTCTGCACCGGCGGACGCGGCCGGTCGGTGGGCAACTCCAGGGCGCCCGACGCCCCCGCGAGCTGCCCGGCCCAGAAGTCCCGCTGCCGCTGCGTCAGGCCGGTGTCGAGGGCCTGCTGCCGCCAGAGCACGTAGTCCGGGTACTGCACCGAAGGCGGTTGCGCGGTGGTGCCGCCGAGCAGCCCGTCCAGTACCTCGCCGAAGACCGTCGACAGCGACCGCTCGTCGGCGATGATGTGGTGCAGGCTCAGTACGAGCAGGTGCTCGTCCGGCTCGATCCGGGTCAGCTGGATCCGTACCAGCGGCCCTTGTTCCAGGTCGAAGCCGGTCTCGATGCAGGTGCGGGCGAGCCGGTCGGCGTGCGCCTCCCGGTCACCCGGTTCGTCGCGGAGATCGTTGACCTCGATCGGGATCCGGATCCGCGGGTCACCGGGCGCCAGCACCACCTGCTCGGTCCGGCCGTCGTCGAGGTGGAACACCGTACGCAGGGCCTCGTGCCGGTCCTGGACGGCGTCGACCGCCGTACGCAGGGCGGCGGGGTCCAGGGTGCCGGTGACCGTCACCGCGACGGACAGCGCGTACGCGCCGTTGCCGGGGTCGAGCCGGTCGAGGAACCAGAGCCCCTCCTGTAGTGGGGAGAGCGGGATCCGGGTGCCGGGTGCCCGTACCGGGATGCTGGTCGAACGGCGGGCGAAGGTCACCCCCCGCCGGGCGAGCAGCTCCCGGATGAGCTGCTCGCGGGCGGCGGAGTCGACCTCGGTCACGACGGCTCACCCAGCAGGCTGCGGAGCTGCTCGGTCGACATCCCGTCCAGGTCCCGGCGAAGCTCCGCGACGGTCACCACATGCCCCGGTACGGGTTCCCGGGCAACCAGTGCGTCGGTCATCGTGGCCACGGTCGGCGCCTCGAACAGCACCCGGATCGGCACGTCCATCTCGAACGCGGTCCCGATCCGGCTCAACGCCTGGGCGGCGAGCAGGGAGTGGCCGCCGAGCTGGAAGAAGTCGTCGTGTACGCCGACCCGCTCCACCCCCAGCACCTGCTGCCAGATGTCCGCCAGGGTCTGCTCGACCGGGTTGCGGGGGGCGACCCGCTCGACGGTCACCGCGTCCCGCCAGTCCGGCTGCGGCAGTGCGCCCCGGTCGGTCTTGCCGTTCGCGTTGACCGGCAACGCGGTCAGGGTGACCAGGGTCGCCGGCACCATGTAACCGGGCAGCCGGGTGGCCAGCCACGGGCGCAGGACCGACCAGAGGTCCGGGGTGCCGGCCACGGACGGCACCACGTACGCGACCAGCCGGGTGTCGTCCGAGCCGGCCGCCCAGGTGGTGACCACCGCGTCGGTGACCAGGTCGTGGGCCCGCAACTGCTCCTCGATTTCCCCCAGCTCGATCCGGAAACCACGGATCTTCACCTGGTGGTCGGTCCGGCCGAGGAACTCCAGCCGCCCGTCGGCGCGCTGCCGGGCCAGGTCACCGGTGGCGTAGAGCCTGGCGCCCGGCCGACCGGTGAACGGGTCCGGGACGAACCGGGACGCGGTCAGCCCCGGCCGGCCCGGGTAACCCCGGACCACTCCCAGGCCGCCGATGTGCACCTCGCCGACCACGCCGACCGGGACCGGCTCGCCGATCCGGTCCAGCACGTACAGCTCGGTGTTGGCGATCGGCGTACCCAGGTCGATGGCGGCCGGCGACGGCGCCACCGGTGTCGCGGCCGACCAGACCGTGGTCTCGGTCGGGCCGTAGCAGTTCCACAGCGTCGCCCCGTCCGCGATCAGCGCGTCGGCCAGGTCCCGGGGCAGCGCCTCCCCGCCGCAGAGCCGCAACCGCAACCCTTCCGGGACCCCGCCGGTGGCCAGGAGCAGCCGCCAGGTCGCCGGGGTCGCCTGCATCGCGGTGATCCCGTCCGCGACCAGCCGTTGCCGCAGGGCGGTGCCGTCACCGGTGACGGCGGTGTCCACGATGGTCAGCGGGGTGCCGCTGAGCAGCGGGACCAGCAGTTCGAGCACGGAGATGTCGAAGGAGAGGGTGGTGACGGCCGCGAACCGGTCGGCCGGGGTGAGGCCGAGGTCGTCGTGGAACGAGGCGACCAGGTTCAGCACCGCCCGGTGCGGGACCGCGACGCCCTTCGGCCTCCCGGTCGAACCCGAGGTGTAGATCAGGTAGGCGAGCCCGTCCGGGTGCGCCGGGACCGGGTCCGCGTCGGCCGGGGCCGCCGCCAGCTCGGCGGCATCGTCGTCCAGACAGACCACCACGGGTACGTCGGCCAGCAGGTCGGCCAGCCTCTCCCGGACCGACCGCTGGGTCACCACCACCGTGGCCCCGGAGTCGGTGAGCAGGTAACGCAACCGGTCGGCGGGCAGGCTCGGGTCCAGCGGCAGGTAACCCGCACCGGCGTGCCAGGCACCGAGCACCCCGACCAGCATCCCGACCCCGCGTTCGAGGCAGATCCCGACCGGGCTGTCCGGCGCCACCCCACGGGCCCGCAGCACGTATGCCAACCTGGCCGCCCGCCGGTGCAGCTCGGCCGGGTCGACCGCGCCGTCCGGGCCGCTGACCGCCGGGACCTCGCCCGCCTCCGAGTCGTCGGTCGGCAGCAGCTCCAGCACCGAGGCGACCGGTGGCAGCCCACGGGCGGTGCTGTTCCAGTCGACCACCGAACGCCAACGCTCCACCCCGGCGAGCAGCGGGATCTCCGCCACCGACCGGTCCGGGTCGGCGAGCGCCACGTCGAGCAGGGTGGTGAGCTGGCGGGCCAGCCGGGCCACCGTGTCGGCGTCGAACAGGGCGGTGTCGTACTCGACGGCCATGTGCATGACCCCGTCCGGGGTCATCTCGCCGACCAGGGAGAGGTCGAACTTGGCGGTGCCGCTGTCGACCAGCAGCGAGGTGGCGGTCACCTCGCCCAACGCGAGGATGGCCGGCGGGGTGTTCTGCACGATCAGCTGGGTCTGGAAGACCGGGGCGTGGCCCAGGCTGCGTTCCGGCGCCAACTCCTCGACCAGCTTCTCGAACGGGACGTCGCCGTTGGCCAACCCGCCGAGGGTGGCCTCGCGGACCCGGTCGACCAGCTCCCGGAAGTTCGGTAGACCGGCAACCGACACCCGCAGCGGCAGCGTGTTGACGAAGAAGCCGATCAGCGGTTCCAGGTCGGCGTGGTTGCGCCCGGCGACCGGGGTGCCGACGACCAGTTCGTCCTGGCCGCTGGACCGGGACAGCAGCGCGGTGAAGGCGGCCATCAGGGTCATGAACATGGTGGCGCCGCTGGACTGGTTGAACTCCTGGATCCGGCGCAGCAGCGGGGCGGAGAAGTCCCAGTAGTGCACCGCGCCCCGGTAGGACTGGGCCGCCGGGCGGGGCCGGTCGGTGGGGAGGGTGAGCAGGGCCGGTGCGCCGCGCAACTGGTCCAGCCAGTAGTCGAGCTGGTCCCGCAGTGCCGGACCGGCGAGCTTCTCCCGCTGCCAGAGCGCGTAGTCGGCGTACTGGGCCGGGAGGTCGGGCAGCTGTGGCGACCGGCCGGCGCACAGGGCCCCGTACGCGGTGTTCAGCTCGGTGAACAGCACCCCCAGCGACCAGGCGTCGGAGACGATGTGGTGCAGGCAGAGCGACAGGTGGTGGTCGTCGTCGGCGGTCCGGACCAGCCGGGCCCGGAACAGGGGGCCGTGGGCCAGGTCGAACGGGCGACGGGCCTCCTGCCAGAGCAGCCGTGCGGCGTCGTCGGCCGACGCCCCGGTCAGGTCGGTGACCTCCAGCACCGGGCCGGCGTCGGCGCGTACGACCTGCACCGGTTCGCCGCCCGAGTCGGCGAAGGTGGTACGCAGGGCGCCGTGCCGCCGGACGATCAGCTCCAGGGCGGCCCGCAGCGCGTCGACGTCGATCAGGCCGCGCAGCCGGAACGCGACCGGGATGTTGTAGACCGGGTCGCCGGGCTGGAACCGGTCGAGGAACCACAGCCGCTGCTGCCCGAACGACACCGGGTACGTGCGGGGGGCGTTCGCCCGCTCGGTCAGCATGCGGGCCAGCAGGGCCCGCTTGTTCGGCGTGGTACCGGTGTGACCCGTCCCGTTTCCTTCGCTCATGATGCTGCTGCTCCTTGCTGGTCGGCCAGTTGGGGCACCGGCGGTCGCGGGATCACCGGTGCCGGATGGGGCGCAGGGAGGCCGAACTCGTTCGCCGCGGCGGTGACCCGGCTGCGCAGGGCCGGCGGCGTGTTGGCGCCGAACAGGCGCAGATACGTGGCGACCGAGCCGGGATCGTCGGCGAGGAACGGGAAGTCCGACGAGACCATGTGCCGGATCGCGAGCAGCGGCACCGGGCTGTACAGCGGCCGGAAGTCGAGATTCCACAGCCCCGCCTTGTCCGGCGGACCACTGTGGAACTCGCCGATCATCAGGCCCTCGGCGACGTACTGCGGTTTCAGGCGTTCCTGGGTGGCGTCGACGATGGCGTTCGCCTCGGCCTGCGGCACGTCCGGCAGGGTCAGCAGGATGGTCTTGAACTGGGCGGCCGGGCCGGTGGTGGGCGGTAGCTGGCGGAACCAGTCGCGGTAGGTCATCAGCAGCTCGTCGAGGGCACCCGGTTCGACCGTCTCGCCCCGGTGCACCGCCAGGTAGAACATGCCCCGGTCCAGGGACGCCTGCGCGAACGGGCAGACCGGTCCCTTGCGTCCCAGCTCCGGATGGGGTCGGCAGAGGTACTCGCGGGCCCACCGGAGCACGCTGAGGAGTTTGTCCTCGACGCCCGCCAGCAGCGGGTGGACCGCCTCGGTGGTCAGGTCGAACTGTTCCACCAGCACGCAGGCCGGTTGTTCGGGATGGATCAGCACTTTTTCCTCACCGCCCCGGGGTCCGGCGGGCGCGTACCGACCGGGTCACGGCGTGCAGCAGCCCGGCGCCGAGCGCCAGGGCGCCACCGGTCGCGGCGGCGCGGAGCAGCCGGTCCTGCCGGCCGGACCGGGCCAGTGCCTCGGCGTACGGGGTGGTGGTGTGCGCGACCATCGTGTACAGCGGCGTCCAGTACGCCGGCAGCAGGCGGCTGAGCACCCGGTCAGCGCCGGCCCGCAGCGCGTACGCCGGGCGGTGCACCCGGTCGCGCAGCTCGACGAAGTTGCGGGTGGACAGCTCGGCGAGCACGTCGGTGTGCGGCCGGCGGGCCGCCTCGTACGCGGCCAGTGCCGCCCCCCGGTCGGCGTGCCGGTCCAGGCACTGGTCGAGCACCAGGCAGTCCTCGAAGGAGGCGTTCATGCCCTGCCCGTAGAACGGGTAGACGGCGTGCGCGGCGTCACCGACCAGCACCACCCGGTCGCCGTGCCGCCACGGGCTGGTCCGTACGGTCACCATCTGGCCGGTCGGGTGTTCGAGCACCTCCTCGACCAGCCGGGGCATCAGCTCCTCGGCGTCCGGGAAGTTCTGCCGGAAGAAGGCCCGGACGGTGTCCGGGGTGGTGAGTGCGGCGAAGCTGTGCGGGCCCTCGAAGGGCAGGAAAAGGGTGCAGGTCAGCGATCCGTCCACGTTGGGGTGGGCCACCATCAGGCCGTGCTCGCCGGGCCAGACGTGCAGCGCCTCCAGGCGTACCCGGGGTTGGCCGTTGTCGTCGGCCGGGATGGTCAGCTCCTTGTAACCCCAGTCCAGGAACTCCTGGCTGTGGTTGGCCCGCTGCCCGTGGTGCAGTTGCTGCCGTACGGCGGAGAACGCCCCGTCGGCGCCGACCACCAGGTCCGCGGTCACCTCCTCGGTGGTGCCGTCGGCGAGCCGGGTCACGGCGACGGTCGACACCTCCCGGTCGAGCCCGTGCAGCCGCCAGCCGAAGTGGAAACGCACACCGGGCTGGGCCTCGGCCGCGTCGACCAGTACGGCGATCAGCTCGTCGCGCAGCACCGAGTGCAGGATCTGGTGGCCGTGCACCCCGTACGGCTGGAAGCTCACCGTCCCGTCGGGTGAGTGGACCACCCGCCCGCGCATCGGCACGCTCCGTTTGAGTACGTCGGCGAGCAGCCCCACCTCCTGCAGGGCGCGCATGCCACGGGCGGAGAGCCCCAGGTTGATCGAGCGTCCGGCGGCACCGGCCGGGGTCAGCCGGGGGTCGTCGCGCCGTTCGTAGACGTCCACCGCCCAGCCCCGTCGGGCCAGGTAGACGGCGGCGAGTGAGCCGGCCAGGCCGGCACCGATGATCACGGCACGGTCCCGGCGGTCGGTCGGGGACGGCGTGGCCGTCATGAGCCCTCCTCGGCGATAAGCGTGTCCAACAGCTCGTCGATCTCCCGGTCGGAGAGGTCGTCGAGCGAGGCGAGCAGGTCCTGGGCGCTCGGCCCACCGGCCGCGACCCGGTCGGCCGTACCGGTCGCTTCGCCCTCGGCGGTGGCCGGGTCGGCGACCAGCGGCGCGAGTTCGGCGATGGTCGGTGCGGCGAAGAGCAGGCGCAGCGGCAGGTCGACCCCGAAGGTGGCGCGGATCCTGGCGATCAGCCGGGTCGCGGTGAGCGAGTGCCCACCGAGGGCGAAGAAGTTGTCGTGCACCCCGACGTCGGCCAGCCCGAGGACCTCGCGCCAGAGCACCGCCAACCCCTCCTCGGCCGCGGTACGCGGTGCCACCTGCCCGGCGCCGCTGGTCTCCCGCCACACCGGCTCCGGCAGGGCCCGACGGTCGATCTTGCCGCTGCCGGTACGCGGGAACCGGTCCACCGGAACCAGCGTCGCCGGCAGCATGTACTCGGGGAGCTGGCCGGCGAGCGCGGGGCGCAGCCGGGACCAGAGCGCCGCCGGGTCGGCTTCGGCTTCGGTCGGCACCACGTACCCGACCAGCCGGACGTCCTCGGCGCTGGCCCGCCAGGTGACCACGACCGCGTCCCGGATCGCGTCCTGGGCCCGCAGGGCGGCCTCGATCTCACCGAGTTCGATCCGGTAGCCACGGAGTTTGACCTGCTGGTCGGCCCGGCCGAGGTACTCCAGCCGGCCGCCCGGCAACCAGCGGGCGAGGTCGCCGGTGGCGTAGAGGCGGGCACCGGGTCGGCCGCCCCACGGGTCGGGGCGGAAGCTGGTGGCGGTGCGGGCGGCGCTGCCGTGGTAGCCCCGGGCCACCCCGAGCCCGCCCAGGTGCAGTTCGCCGACCGCACCGACCGGCACCGGAAGCCCGGCCGGGTCGAGCAGGTAGAGGCGGGTGTTGGCGACCGGGTCGCCGAGGTCGACCGGGCCGTGCGTACCGACCGGACCGGCGGTGGAGTAGATGCTCGTCTCCGACGGGCCGTACCCGTTGACCAGGGTGGCGCCGTCGGTCAGCAGGGCGTCGGCGAGGTCGCGGGTGAGTGCCTCGCCGCCGCTGATCCGCAGCCGTACGCCGGACGGCACCCCGCCGGCGGCGAGCAGCATCCGCCAGCTCGCCGGGGTGGCCTGTACGACGGTGACGGCCCGGTTGGCGATCTCGGTGCGGAGCGCGGCGGCGTCGACCGCGAGCCGGCTGTCGAACAGTTCGATCCGGGCGCCGGCGAGCAGCGGCAGAATCAGCTCGACCACGGAGATGTCGAAGGCGATGGTGGTGATCGCGGCGACCCGGTCGTCGGGGGTGAGCCGGAGCAGCCGTTCGAAGCCGACCAGCAGGTTGACCACCGAGCCGTGGGTGACCGCCACGCCCTTCGGGACACCGGTCGAGCCGGAGGTGTAGAGCAGGTAGGCGAGGCTGTCCGGGTGCCCGGTCTGCTCGGGCGCGGTCGCCGGCAGGGTCCGCAGCCGGGCGGTCACCTCGTGGTCGTCGAGCTGGATCACCCGGGTCCCGGCCGGCCAGCACTCACCGGTCCGCGCGACGCTGGCCCGGTCGGTGAGCACCACCGAGGTGCCGGCGGTGGTCGCCATCCCGGTCAGCCGGGCGACCGGGAGTTCCGGGTCCAGCGGGAGGTAACCGCCGCCGGCCTGCCAGACCGCGAGCATCGCGGTGAGCACGCCGGTGCCCCGGGACAGGCAGAGGCCGACCGGTACGTCGGTGCCGACGCCGTACTCGCGGAGCAGGTGGGCGAGGCGGTTGCGGTCGGTGGTGAGTTGCCGGTACGTCAACGTGGCGTCCAGCGCGGCCACCGCGACCGTGTCCGGGTCCGCCGGCGGGTACTGGGCGAACAGTTCCGCGACCGAGGCGTACGGCGGCGCCACCGCCTCCTGTGCCCGCCACCCGGCGACGATCTCGTCCCGGGCCTCCGGGCCGAGCAGCGGCAGCTCGGCGATCGGGGTCGCGGGTTGGGCGACCGCCGCCTCCAGCAGTGCCAGGTACGCGCTCGCGAACCGGTCGATCCTGTCCGGATCGAACAGCTCGGTCCGGTACGTCAGCCGCCCCCGCAGCCGGTCCGGCCGCTGCTCGATGGTGAGCGTGAGGTCGAACTTGACGTTGCCGTTCTCGTGCAGTTCCGGGGCGATCCGCAGCCCCGCCACCTCGACCGGCGCGGGTGTCTCCTCCAGCGCGAACATCACCTGCACGACGGGGGAGAAGGCCAGGCTGCGCTGCGGGGAGAGCAGGTCGACCAGTTCCTCGAACGGCACGTCCTGGTGGGACTGGGCGGCGATCGCGCTGCTCCGGGCGCCGCGCAGCAGCTCGGTGAAGGTGGTTCGTTCCTCGAACCGGCCGCGTAGCGCCAACGTGTTGGCGAAGAACCCGACGACCCCCTGCGTCTCCGGCCTGCTCCGCCCCGCGACCGGTACGGCGACCAGCAGGTCCTGCTGGCCGCTGAGCCGGTGCAGGAGTGCCTGGAACCCGCCGAGCAGGACCGCGAACTCGGTGGCGTCGGCGTCCCGGGCGAGTCCGCGTACGCCGGTGGACAGGGTTGCCGGGATCTCGAACGTGACCAGGCCACCGGCCGATGACTGCTCCGGCGGGCGGGGCCGGTCGGCGGGCAGGTCGAGCAGGGTCGGCGCACCGGCCAGCTCGTCGTGCCAGAAGGCGAGGTCGTCGGCGAAGGCGGAGCTTCCGGCCTGTTCGCGTTGCCAGACGGCGAAGTCCGCGTACTGGATCGGTGGTGGTGGCAGGTCCGGTTCCACCCCGGCGACCGCCGCCCGGTAGCCGTGCGCCAGCTCGGCGAAGACGGTCTCGAACGACCAGCCGTCGGCGATGATGTGGTGCACCACCAGCACGAGCAGGTGGTCGTCCGGGGCCAGCCGGACCACTCGGGCCCGCAGCAGCGGACCCTCGGTCAGGTCGAACGGTTCCCGGCTCTCCGCGTCCAGCACCTCGGCCGCCTCGGTAGGGGCGTCGCCGGCCGGTTCGGTGACCGGCAGCCGTACCGCCCACGGTGGGCTGACGAGCTGCGCCGGTTCGCCGTCGACCGAGGTGAAGGTCGTACGCAGCACCTCGTGCCGTTCGACCAGCCAGCTCAGCGCCGATTCCAGCGCGTCCACCCGCAGCTCGCCGGTCAGCCGCACGGACCAGGCGATGTTGTACTCCGCCGAGCCCGGATTCAGCTGGTCCAGCATCCACAGCCGACGCTGGGTCGACGAGGCGGGCAGGACGAAGGTCTCACCGGTCATCAGCTCTCCTTGGTGCCTGTGGTCGGGAGGTGGTCACCCGTGCTCACGTCACGCTCCCGGTCCGGGTTCCGTCGCATCGGGCCGACGGGTGTCGACCGCGACCAGCCGGAACTCGGCGGTCCGGCGACCGCCGGTCGGGTCGGTCAGCCAGAGCTGCTCGGGTGTCGGCAGCATCTCGCTCAGCCGCAGGGACGCGTCCGGGCCGGCGCCCTCGACGGTGCGCCGCACGGCGCGGGCGAAGCCGTCGACCGAGGCGAGGCTGGCGAAGTCGAGGAAGAACGGCTTCTTCTCCACCGGGGTCTTGACGAAGACGTACCGGGGCAGGCCGCGGTCGCGCTGCCAGCGGCGTACCTCGCGGAACCGCTCCGCCTCGTCGGCGGTACGGGCGAAGTCGAGTCCGGCGGCGGCGAAGCGCCAGTTCTCCCGGGCGATCACCACCCGGTCGACGGTGATGCGGGGCCGGTGGTCGGCCGGCGGGAGCAGGTCGAAACGCTGGATCAGTTGCAGCATCAGGGCTTCGCCGACAACCTCGGTGAGCGGGAGGGCGTACTTGCCGTCCCGGGTCCGTACGGTCAGGGTCCCGTCGCGCGACTCCAGTACGCAGTCCGCCACCGCGACCGCGGTACGCGGGTCCAGCCCGCAGCTGTCGTGCCCGAAGACCAGGCGCAGGTCCCGGTCGGTGATCAGCTTGTCGGTCAGCCGGGACGGTGCCCCGCCCTCCTCGCCGGTCGCGGCCAGCACCACCCGGGCGCCGGGCAGGTCCGCCCGCATCGCGGCGACCAGTTCCTCCGGCTGCGGGTGCTGGGCCATGAACAGGGCGGAGCGCAGCGTGTTCACCCCGGGGTGGACCTCGCCCACGACCCACTGGAAGTCACCCCGCGCGATCGCCTCGGTGCCGTCGGCGACCAGCATCACGTCCGGCGAGTGCTGGTACGCGCCGATCCAGCCCGGTCGGGGTGCGGCGAACGCGGCGGCCACCCGGTCGGCGATGCTCGCCGAGTCGAGCTGGATCCGCCGTTGCCCGTCGAGGTCCGGCAGCAGCCGGCTCCACCGGTCCTGCAACCCCCGGATCACCGGTGCGATCAGCCGTTCCGGCAGGTCGAACAGGAGGTCGTTGGCCCAGAGCCAGAAGTCGGCGAACGGCACCGTGGTCTGCGCGGTCCGGCCTACCAGTTCGGTGTACCGCTCCCGGCAGGCGCGGCCGAACAGGGCGGTCCCGGCGAAGGTGAACCAGCGGGCGCTCTCCAGCAGCAGGCTCAGCGCTGGCCAGAGGGTGCCCATCAGGTCGGTGGAGAGGGTCACCCGGTCCCCGGCCCGGCAGTCCTCGTAGACGAGGGTGCGGCCGGCGTACACCCTGCCTGCCCGGCGGGTCGCGGCGGCGCCGGTCAGCTCGGTGAACGTGGTGTCGAGTCCGGCCAGGGCGGCGCCGAGCCGGTCGGCGTCGCCGGCCGCCGCGGCGACCGCGTCCCGGGCCCGGACCAGGTCGTCGAGGGCGTGCAGCGCCGGTTCGCGTACGGCGGGGTCGGTGACCGCGTTCAGCCGGTTCCGGACCGCCCGCTCGGGGAAGAGGTCCTCCTTCGGCACCTCCAGCGACCAGGTCACCCGGTGTGCGTCGCGCAGCTCGGCCAGCAGCCGGTACACCTCGTCCGGCGAGGTGAGCCCGGTGCTCGGGTCGGCGACCAGCTCGGCCGCGATCTCCAACGCGGTACGCGTCCCGTCGGCGGCGGCGAGCAGCCGGGCGGTCACCGGGGGCAGCGGTGCCGGTGGGGTGAGCGGCAGGAGCAGGTGGTCGTCGAGCACGCTCAGGAACGGCAGCCGGCGCGGGATCAGCCACGGGGCGAGCCGCGGGTCGCGTTCGGTGAGCGCGTCCGCGAGCCCGCTCATCGCCCAGTTCTCGAAGTAGACCGTACGGGCCGCCAGCGGGACCGGGCCGTGTTCGATCCGCAGCCCGGTCCCGCCCGGAGCGACGGTGGCCCAGCCGACCGGGCCGAAGAAGCCGATGGTGTCGTTCTTGACGCAGTACCGCTGGAGGTAGGTGGCGACCAGTGCCTCGTGCTGCCGGTGCTTGGAGTCACGGGCGGCCGGCGGTTCGCCGTCGACCGGCCCGGTCCGGTGCAGCAGCGGGTCCAGGCCGGTACGCAGGGCGTGCCGGTTCTGCCAGGTGACCGCCTCGCGCAGGAGTGGGTCGGCGGCGGCGGCGCGCAGTCCGGCGCTCCGCCGGGCACTGGCCCGCTCGTGCGACCGGGCGAAGGCCAACCGGTCGGCCCGTACCCGGTCGACGGCGTCGCCGAGCGCGGCCCGGTTCTCGGCCAGCAGGGCGGCCAGCGACGGATCGGCCACCGGTGGCAGCTCGTCCGGTACCACCCCCTGGCGGACCTGCCGGTCGGCCCGGTTCCAGCGGGACCGTTGCTCGGTCGGGGCGCCCCGGCGGGCCCGGTGCAGGTTGTCGGCGAGGGCCCGGCGCACCTCCGCCAACCGGTCCTCGCCGGCCAGTACGGCATCGGTCTGCTGTACGTGTTCGGGGTCGCCGAGTCCGGTGAGCGGCCCGACCGGGAAACCGGCGGCGCGCAGCCCGACCCACCGCCACATGGCCCACGGCCCGGCGCCGGGCCGGACCAGGTGCGCCGGACCGGGGACGGTCTCCGCGACCGGCTCGGTGACCGGCGCGGTCGTGGGTACTGGCGCTGGTGCGATTGTGGTTGTTGCTGCTGGTCGCGGGGTGGTGAGGGTGGCGGTGCCGGTGCGGTAGGCGCCCCGGTCGCGGGCGGTGATGCGTACCGGCGGGGGTTCGGGGGTGGCCCGCCGGCGGTCGATCTCGGCGGCGAGCGAGGCCAGATTGTGCTGGTCGTACACGGCGCGCACCGGCAGGTCGACACCGAAGCGCTCGGCGGCGAGGAAGGCCAGCCGGGTGGCGAGCAGCGAGTTCCCGCCGAGGGCGAAGAAGTCGTCCTCGGCCCGGCCCACCTCGGCCCCGAGCAGGTCGCCCCAGAGGGCGGCGAGCAGGACCTGGGTCGGGTCGGTCAACGGCCGCTCCGGAGCCGGCCGGGCGGGCAGGGTCGGGGCGGGCAGCGCGTTCCGGTCCACCTTGCCGTTGCGGTTGAGTGGCAGCTTCGGCAGCAGGACGTACCCGGCCGGGCGGAGGTAGACGGGCAGGTGCGCTACCGCGTACGCGTCGAGTTGCGGTTCGTCCAGTGTCGCCGTACCGACCGAGCCGGGGCTGACGTACGCGACCAGCCGGCGGCGCTCGCCGTCACCGTGCACCACCACGGCGACCTCACCGACCAGCGGGTGGGCCCGCAGGACCGCCTCCGCCTCCGCCGGCTCCACCCGGAAGCCTCTGATCTTGACCTGGCGGTCGATCCGGCCGAGGAACTCCAGCGTGCCGTCCGGACTCCACCGGACCCGGTCCCCGGTGCGGTACATCCTGGCGCCGGGGCGGGGGTCGAACGGGTCGGGCAGGAACCGCTCGGCGGTCCGGCCGGGTTCGCCCAGGTAGCCCCGGGCCAGGCCGTCGCCGCCGGTGTACAGCTCACCGGGCACCCCGACCGGGACCGGCCGGAGCAGTCCGTCGAGGACGTAGACCGTGCTGCGGGGCACCGGCCGCCCGATCGGCACCGGTGCCGGTACGGCCGCCGGGTCGGTCATCGGGTGGCAGCAGGTGAAGGTGGTGTTCTCGGTCGGCCCGTACCCGTTGATCAGGGGTCGACCGGCGCGGACCCGCAGCGCGGCGCGGACCGCGCCGGGGTCGAGCACGTCGCCGCCGGCCAGCAGTTGGTCTACTCCGGCCAGCGCGCCGGGGTCCTGCTCGACGACCTGGTGGAACAGCCCGGCGGTCAGCCAGAGCACGCTGATCCGCTCGGCCCGCAGCAGCCGGGCGATCTCCGCCGGCCCGAGTGGATCGGGTGGGGCGACAACCAGGCGACCGCCGTTGAGCAGGCTGCCCCAGAGTTCCAGGGTGGCGGCGTCGAAGGCGGCCGAGGCGAGGTGCAGGACCGTCTGGTCCGGGCCGAGTCGCAGGTAACCCGGCTCGTGCACCAGGCGCAGCACGGCCCGGTGCGGGACGCCCACACCCTTGGGCGTCCCGGTGGAGCCCGAGGTGTAGTTGACGTAGGCCAGGCTCTCCGGCCGGGTGGGGCGCTCGGGGGCGGTGGTCGGAAGTCCGGCCAGTTCGGCGTCGATCCGGTCGAGGTCGATCGTCCGGGCGCCCTCGGGCAGCGGGGGAGCGCCCCCGATCGTGGCCGGGCCGACGCCGGTCGCGGTCAGCACCACCGGGTCGCCGGCCGCGGCCAGCAGGTCCCCGGTCCGGGCCGGCGGGTTCGCCGGGTCGAGCGGCAGGTACGCCGCGCCGGCCCTGACCACGGCCAGCAGGGTGAGGACCAGCCGTACGGACCGGGGCAGGGCGACCGCCACCTGCTGGTCCGGGGTGACCCCGCGCCGGATCAGCAGGTGGGCGAGCTGGTTGGCGCGTGCGTCGAGTTCGGCATAGGTGAGGGTGCCGTCCACCCCGGTCAGCGCGACCGCGTCGGGTCGTTCCCGCACCCGTTCGGTGAAGCGGTCACCGATGGTGCCGGTCGCCTCGGTGGCGGTGTCGGCGAGCCGGTCGTGGCCGGCCCATTCGCGGGTGAGCCGGTGTTCCTCGGTCGGGTCGAACAGTGGCAGCGCGGCCACCGGTGCGTCCAGCCCCGAGGCGAGGCCGACCAGCAGGTTGGTGAAGTGGCGCAGCATCGCGTCGGCGGCGGCGTCGGTGCACCGGCGCCGGTCGTGGTAGAGCAGCACCCGCAGTACCGGTTCGCCGAAGACGCAGACGGTCACCGGCGGACCGGGGTGCCGGAGCACCCGGGCGGTACGCCCGTTCCAGTCCGGGACCGAGCCGCGCAGCGCGGTCTGCAGGTCGCGGTGCTCGTACATGAGCAGGCTCTCGAAGAGCGGTTCGCTCGGCGGCAGTTCGCTCCAGCGCTGTACGGCGGTGAGCGGGGCGACCTGGTGGGACCGGACGGCGTCGATCTGGGCCCGTACCTCGACCAGCCAGTCCCGTACCGTCCGCCGGGGGTGCACGTCGATCCGGAGCGGCACCGTGTTGATCAACATGCCGATGATCGTGTCGGCCTGTTCGATGCTGCCCCGGCGGCAGCTCCGGACCGCGCCGAACACCACGTCCTGCTCGCCGCTGTACCGGTGCAGCAGCACCGCCCAGGCGGCGTTCACCAGGGTGCTCAGCGGTACGCCGACCGCCTGCGCGGTCCGCTCCAGGGCGGCGCTGTCGGCGGGGTCGAGCGTACGGGTGAGTTCCCGTACCGAGTCCGGTTCGCGCGGCGGGACGTCGGCGGCCGGTCGCAGTGGCAGCGGCGTCGGCACCGTGACCCCGCTCAGCCGGGTACGCCAGAACCGCTGGTCGGCGGCGAGCGGCCGTTCTCCGGCCCAGACCGCGAAGTCCTGGAACGGCCGGCGGGCCACGGGTACGGGGGTGTTCCCGGCGACGATCGCGGCGTACTCGTTGAACACCTCGGTCAGCAGCAGGTGCACCGAGCGGCCGTCGAGGATCACATGGTGCAGGCTGAACACGATGGTGTGCCGGTCGGCCGCGTGCTCGATCAGGCCGACCCGGACCAGGGGGGCGGTCGCCGGGTCGAACTCGCGGGACCGGTCGACGGCGAGGAACCGGTCCAGTCGCGCCTGCCGGTCCGGAGGGCCGTCGGTGCTCTCGTCGCGCCAGTCGTACCGGTGCACCGGAATGGTGACCTCGGGGTGCACCCGCTGGGTGGCCCGGTCCTGGGCGAGCCAACTGAACGTGGTCCGCAGGGCCGGGTGACGCCGGGTCGCGGCCTGCCAGGCGGCGGTCATGACGACCTGGTCGAGCGGTTCCGGCCAGTCGATCACGACCTGGAGGATGTCGACGCCCGAGCCGGGCTCGAAGCGGTTGTGGAACAGCAGTCCCTGCTGCAAAGCCAGTACGTCGTAGCACTCACCGTCTGGTTGCGCGGCGTTCGGTTGGTCGTCATCGACCTCGGTTGCGCTACTGCTGGTCGACCGCACGGTCTGCTTTCCTCCTTTAGTGATGCGGCCTGCTTTGTCGGCGCACCATGAAATGTCGCCGGTTAATGCACGCCGGTGCTCGGTCGGGCACACGAGGGCATCGCGAGGCGGTCGGAAAGGTGGAAGATTTCGCGCTGGTATCGGGGGTGCCCAAAAAAATACGAGAGCCATTCAGATCTGTCAACACTGGGGCGCGATCGGGCCAGCGTGGCGTCAGGTAGGGAGATAGGAGCCGATTTGACCACATTCTCTATGACAAAAAGCCACGAAGTTGTCGTTACCCGGCCCTGTCCGTGTTGGGGGTACCCATTCAAGAATGCCGGACCCCGCGGGGGGCCACCGGGGTTGCCGGTCGGCCCGGGTGGCCGCCATTCGTTGCAAAAAACAAAAGAAGATTAATGATTCCGTACGGATCCAGGGTGCATTCGCGGGCGCGCTGCTCATTCCCGTCTTGGCATACAAAAACGGGCGCCTCGAACAATCGAGACGCCCGCTCGCGGTTGCGAACCGGATCACACCCCGGCGGTCAGCCACTCCCGCAGGCCCCGCGGGCGCAGATCGGTCCACACCTCGTCTATGTGGGCCAGGCAGGTCGCCCGGTCACCCTCGACCCCGGCCCGCTGCCAACCCGGTGGCGGCTCGGACCCGACCGGCCAGATAGAGTACTGCTCTTCGTCGTTGACAACTACGTGGTAGCGACGCTGATCCTCGGCTTCTTCCACGGGCACACTCCACACATGGGGGGCTCGGCGGCCTGGGACGGTGACAGGTGACTATACATCGATCCCGCGAGCACGGTGCCGATCGACGATCGGCGTTCGTCGTACGCGCGCGGCTTGGGGGTAACAGGTGAGCGAGCGCGGCGGCGCGCACGGATCACGCTCGGAGGACACCGCGGCCGACGCGGTGCCGAGCCGGTCCGAGACCGATCTCGTCGTGGTCACCGGGGTCTCCGGCGGCGGTCGCAGCACGGTGGCCCGGGCCCTGGAGAACGTCGGCTTCTACGTGGTGGACAACCTGCCGCAGGCGCTGATGCTGGACATGGCCGAGCTGGCCTTCCAGGCCGGCGGGACCACCCGGCAGACCGCGATGGTGCTGGACGTACGCAGTCGCGCCTTCTCCACCGACCTGTCCGGGGCCATCCGGGCGCTCAAGGAGCGCGGCTTCCAGCCCCGGGTGGTCTTCGTCGACGCCGACGACGAGGTGCTGATCCGCCGCTTCGAGAGCGTCCGGCGCTCGCACCCGCTCCAGGGTGACGGGCGGCTCGCCGACGGCATCGCGGTCGAGCGCGGCCTGCTCGAGGAGGCCCGCGAGCAGGCCGACGTGATCATCGACACCAGTCATCTCAACGTCAACCAGCTCCGCAGCCGGGTGGAGGAACTCTTCGGCGGTGAGGACGCCCGACGGCTCAAGGTCACCGTCC
The DNA here is from genome assembly GCF_053601675.1 of Micromonospora sp. NPDC004704. Lineage (NCBI taxonomy): Bacteria > Bacillati > Actinomycetota > Actinomycetes > Micromonosporales > Micromonosporaceae > Micromonospora > Micromonospora sp. NPDC004704. Next base: position 101,487 of record NZ_JBSGCD010000012.1, read on the forward strand.
TCTCCTTCGGCTTCAAGTACGGGCTGCCCCCGGACGCCGACTTCGTGCTCGACGCCCGGTTCCTGCCGAACCCGTACTGGGTACCGGAGCTGCGCGAGCACAACGGGCGGGAGGAAGCGGTGAGCCGGTACGTGCTGGGCCAGCACGGTGCGACGACCTTCGTCGAGACGTACGCCCGCCTGATCAACGCGACCGCGCCCGGCTTCGAGCGTGAGGGCAAGCGGTACCTGACCGTCGCGGTCGGCTGCACCGGCGGCAAGCACCGCAGCGTGGCGATCGCGGAGGAACTCGCCAGCCGGCTGCGCCAGGCCCGGCTGGCCGCGAACGCCCAGCACCGCGACCTGGGCCGCGAGTGACGGCGATCAAGGTCGTCGCGTTCGGTGGCGGCCACGGCCTGTCGGCGTCCCTGCGGGCCCTGCGCCGGTGCGCGCCCGACCTCGAACTGGACATCACCGCGGTGGTGACCGTCGGTGACGACGGCGGCTCCAGCGGCCGGCTGCGCGCCGAGCGGGGCGCGCTCCCCCCGGGTGACCTGCGCCAGGCGCTGGTCGCCCTGGCCGCCGAGTACCCGGCCACCCGGCGCAGCGCGGAGCTGTTCCAGCACCGGTTCACCGCCGGGGGCAACCGGCCGCCCGACGAGGACCCGCTGGCCGGTCACGCGGTCGGCAACCTGGTCCTGCTCGGCCTGATGGAGCAGCTCGGCGACCCGGTCGCCGCGCTCGACCACGCCGGGGCGATGCTCGGCGCGATCGGGCGGGTGCTGCCCATGTCCTGCCAGCAGATCGGGATCGAGGCGCGGGTACGCGGCACCGACCCGACCCGGCCGGAGGCGGTGCAGACCGTACGCGGCCAGCACGCGGTGGCGGTGACCCCGGGACGGGTGGAGTCGGTGCGGCTGACCCCGTCCGGACCGAGGGCCTGCCGGGAGGCGGTCGTCGCGGTCGGCGAGGCGGACTGGTTGATCTTCGGTCCGGGTAGCTGGTACACCAGCGTGATCCCGCACCTGCTGGTGCCGGAGCTGGCCGCCGCGATCGTGGCGAGCCCGGCCCGCCGGCTGGTCACCCTGAACCTGGCGAGCGAGCAGGAGACGCTCGGCCTGTCGGTGGCGGACCACCTGGCCGCGCTGCGCTGGTACCTGCCGGAACTGCGGGTCGATCTGGTTCTTGCCGACGGGAAAGCCGTAGGTGACCCCGAACCGGTCGATCGTGCGGCAGAATCGCTGGGTGCGCGGCTGGTGCTCGCTCCGGTGGCTGTCCAGGACGGCAGCCCACGACACGATCCCGATGCATTGGGAGCCGCGCTGGTGCCTGTCCTGGGCGCCGATCGTTAAGCACGTACGAATCACCGGCATCATGCCGGAACCGGCCACGAGGTGACGACAATGGCGATGACAGCTGCGGTCAAGGACGAGCTGAGCCGGGTCGACGTGCCCAAACCCTGCTGCCGCAGAGCGGAGATGGCCGCCCTGCTGCGGTTCGCGGGCGGCCTGCACATCGTCTCCGGGCGGGTGGTGGTGGAGGCGGAACTGGACACCGGCTCGGTCGCCCGGCGACTGCGCCGCGAGGTGGCCGAGGTGTACGGCTACCCGAGCGAGATTCACGTACTCGCCTCCGGTGGGCTGCGCAAGGGCAGTCACTACATCGTCCGGGTGGTCAAGGACGGGGAGGCGCTGGCCCGGCAGACCGGGCTGCTCGACGTCCGGGGTCGGCCCGTACGCGGTCTGCCGCCGCACGTGGTGGCGGCGAACGTCTGCTGCGCGGTCGCGGCCTGGCGGGGTGCGTTCATGGCGCACGGCTCGCTGACCGAGCCGGGCCGCTCCTGCGCGCTCGAGATCACCTGCCCCGGCCCTGAGTCGGCGCTGGCCCTGGTCGGCGCGGCCCGCCGGATCGGGATCACCGCCAAGGCCCGCGAGGTACGCGGCGTCGACCGGGTGGTGGTCAAGGACGGTGACGCGATCGCCGCCCTGCTGACCCGGATCGGTGCCCACGCCAGCGTGCTGGCCTGGGAGGAACGCCGGGTCCGCCGCGAGGTACGGGCCACCGCCAACCGGTTGGCCAACTTCGACGACGCGAACCTGCGCCGTTCGGCGCGGGCCGCGGTGGCCGCCGCCGCCCGGGTGACCAGGGCGCTGGAGATCCTCGCCGAGGAGGCACCCAACCACCTGACCTCGGCCGGGCAGTTGCGGCTGGAGCACCGTCAGGCGTCGCTGGAGGAGCTGGGCGCGCTGGCCGACCCGCCGCTGACCAAGGACGCGATCGCGGGGCGGATCCGGCGGCTGCTGGCGCTGGCCGACAAGCGGGCGCGGGACCTGGGCATCCCGGACACCGAGGCGGCGGTCACGCCGGACATGCTGGCCGTCTGAGGGTTCGGCCGCGGGTGGTCGGCCAGGCCGTCCCACCTCGACAGTGCCCGAAAAATCCCCCGACGGGGGTGGGTTTACGCCCCGACGCAACGAGGCGACCCCCGCTCCGATAAGGTACCGAGCGTACGGCGACGGGGCCGGAACCGGTTACTCGCGCCGTATTCACCGCCTCGGGCGGTCAGGTCCTCGGACCGCGGCGGGGTGGCCGATTACTATCGGCGGCCGACTCCTGCGGTCGGCGCGCACACTTCCGACGGCGATCGGGCTGAACGCCGTCGGACCAGACTGCGAGGAGATGGCCTGTGACCATCCGGGTTGGCATCAACGGCTTTGGCCGAATCGGCCGTAACTTCTTCCGTGCGGTGCTCGCCTCGGGCGCCGACATCGAGCTGGTCGGCGCGAACGACCTGACCGACAACGCCACGCTGGCGCACCTGCTCAAGTACGACAGCATCCTCGGCCGCCTGCCGCACGAGGCGAAGGCGACCGCCGACGAGATCACCGTCGGTGGGCACACCTTCAAGGCGTTCGCCGAGAAGGACCCGAGCAAGCTGCCGTGGGGCGACCTGGGCGCGGACGTCGTGATCGAGTCGACCGGCTTCTTCACCGACGCCACCAAGGCGAAGGCGCACATCGACGGCGGCGCCAAGAAGGTCATCATCTCCGCTCCGGCGAAGAACGAGGACGTCACGGTCGTCATGGGCGTCAACCACGACCAGTACGACCCGGCGAAGCACAACATCATCTCGAACGCGTCGTGCACCACGAACTGCCTCGCGCCGATGGCGAAGGTGCTCAACGACACGGTGGGCATCGAAAAGGGTCTGATGACCACGATCCACGCCTACACCCAGGACCAGAACCTCCAGGACGGTCCGCACAAGGACCTCCGCCGGGCCCGCGCCGCCGCGCTCAACATCGTGCCGACCTCGACCGGTGCCGCGAAGGCCATCGGCCTGGTCCTGCCGGAGCTGAAGGGCAAGCTCGACGGCTTCGCCCTGCGGGTGCCGATCCCGACCGGCTCGGCCACCGACCTGACCATCACCGCCCGCCGCGAGACCTCCGTCGAAGAGGTCAACGCCGCGCTGAAGGCGGCCGCCGAGGGCCCGCTCAAGGGCATCCTGGTCTACACCGAGGACGAGATCGTCTCCACCGACATCGTCACCGACCCGGCCTCCTGCATCTTCGACGCCGGCCTCACCAAGGTGATCGGCAACCAGGTGAAGGTCGTCGGCTGGTACGACAACGAGTGGGGTTACTCGAACCGGCTCGTCGACCTGGTCAAGCTGGTGGGTTCCACGCTGTGAGCATCGGTACCCTCGACGATCTGCTGGCCGAGGGGGTGTCGGGTCGGCGGGTCCTCGTACGCGCCGACCTGAACGTCCCCCTCGACAAGGCCAGCGGGGCGATCACCGACGACGGGCGGATCAGGGCGGTACTGCCGACCCTGACCGCCCTGCGGGACGCGGGCGCGGCGATCATCGTCTGCTCGCACCTGGGGCGGCCGAAGGGCGCGCCGGACCCGCAGTACAGCCTCGCCCCGGTCGGTGACCGCCTGGCCGAGCTGCTCGGATCGCCGGTGACCTTCGCGACCGACACCGTGGGCGAGTCGGCCCGCGCCGCCGTCGACACGATCGCCTCCGGTGAACTGGTGCTGCTGGAGAACCTGCGGTTCAACCCGGGCGAGACCAGCAAGGACGAGGCCGAACGGGGTGCCTTCGCCGACCAGCTCGCCGGGTTCGCCGAGGCGTACGTCGACGACGCGTTCGGCGCGGTCCACCGCAAGCACGCCAGCGTGTTCGACGTACCGGCGCGGTTGCCGCACGTCGCCGGCCGGCTGGTGCTGCGCGAGGTGGAGGTGCTCTCCCGGTTGACCGGTGAGCCCGACCGCCCGTACGTGGTCGTGCTCGGCGGGTCGAAGGTCTCCGACAAGCTCGCGGTGATCGAGGCGTTGCTGCCGACGGTCGACCGGCTGCTCATCGGTGGCGGGATGTGCTTCACCTTCCTCAAGGCCCAGGGCCACGGGGTCGGCACCTCGCTGCTCGAGGAGGAGATGGTCGGCACCTGCCGGGACCTGCTGGCCCGCGCCGACGGCAAGATCGTGTTGCCGCTGGACGTGGTGGCCGCGACGGCGTTCGCGCCGGACGCCGAGCACGAGACGGTGCCGGCGGAGTCGATCCCGCAGAACCGGCTCGGGCTGGACGTCGGCCCGCGTACGGTGGCCGCCTTCGCCGAGGTGATCAGCGGCGCCAAGACGGTCTTCTGGAACGGCCCGATGGGCGTGTTCGAGATGCCGGCGTTCGCGGCCGGCACCCGGGGCGTCGCCGAGGCGATCACCGCGGTGAACGGGTTCACGGTGGTCGGTGGCGGTGACTCGGCCGCCGCGGTACGCGCACTCGGCCTGGACGAGTCGTCGTTCGGTCACATCTCGACCGGCGGGGGTGCCTCGCTGGAGTACCTGGAGGGCAAGACCCTCCCCGGTATCGCCGCCCTGGAGCAGTGATGGCTACGCCTGCACGCCGGCCCTTGATGGCCGGCAACTGGAAGATGAACCTGAACCACTTCGAGGCCAACAAGCTGGTCCAGGACCTGGCGTTCCGGCTGAACGCCCAGCAGCTCACCGACGTCGAGGCGGTGGTCCTGCCGCCGTTCACCTCGCTGCGCAGCGTGCAGACCGCGATCGAGGGCGACAAGCTGCTGATCGGGTACGGCGCGCAGGACCTGTCGCCGTACCCGCCGGGTGCCTACACCGGGGACATCTCCGGTCCGATGCTGAGCAAGCTCGGCTGCCAGTACGTGGTGGTCGGGCACTCCGAGCGTCGGGCGTACCACCACGAGGACGACGTCGTGGTGAACGCCAAGGTGGTGGCGGCGCTCGGCAGCGAGATCACGCCGATCCTCTGCATCGGGGAGGGGCTGGACGTCCGCGAGGAGTCCCGCCACGTGGTGCACTGCTGCGACCAGCTCGACGCCGCCCTGCGGGGGCTGACCCCGGAGCAGGTGGCGCAGGTCGTGGTCGCGTACGAGCCGGTCTGGGCGATCGGCACGGGCAAGACGGCGACCCCGGAGAACGCCCAGGAGGTCTGTGGGGCCGTCCGCGAGCGGATCGCGGAGTCGTTCGGCCGGGCCACCGCGGACCAGGTTCGGGTCCTCTACGGGGGCTCGGTGAAGTCCTCCAACATCGCGTCGATCATGGCTCAGCCGGACGTCGACGGCGCTCTGATCGGCGGCGCGAGCCTGGACGCCGAGGAGTTCGCGAAAATCTGCCGGTTCCCGGAGCACATCACCGCATAGCCGGCCGCTATTGTTGACGGGCCCGTCACGAGAGGACTGACCCTTACCATGCTTCCGATCCAGTTCGCATACACGTTGATCGTGTTGCTGGTCATCACGAGCGTGCTGCTCACCATGCTCATCCTGCTGCACCGCGGCAAGGGTGGCGGGTTGTCGAGCATGTTCGGCGGCGGGGTGAGCTCCAGCCTGGCCGGTTCGTCGGTGGCGGAGAAGAACCTCGACCGTTACACGGTTCTGGTGGGCGTTGTCTGGTTTGCCTGTATTGTCGGCCTGGGCCTCTGGCTCAAGCTCGCCATGTCCAGCTGACTGCCTGCCGCAACTCGCAACAACTGCGCGCGGTCCGTACCAACGGGCCGCGCGCAGCCGTTTTGTCGCACCGCGTCGCAACACGCCGCCACCGGCACCGGTGGTGGTTCCCCTCCGACGACAGGAGCGAGCAGCGTGAGCAGCGCAATCCGTGGTACCAGGGTCGGCGCCGGGCCCGCCCGTCCGACCGGCCGGTCCGAACCGGCACCCCGCCGCCCGGTCACCTACTGGTGTGCCAACGAGCACATGGTGGAAATCCTGCTGGCGGCCGAGGTGGCACCGCCCGAGACCTGGGACTGCCCGCACTGCGGCCAGCCGGCCGGGCAGGACGTGCACAACCCGCCGGGTCGGCTCCGCGCCGAGCCGCACAAGTCACACCTGGCCTACGTGAAGGAACGGCGCAGCGACGCCGACGGCGCGGCCCTGCTCGACGAGGCGCTCGCCGCGCTGCGTCGCCGCCGCGGCGAGCACTGACCCATCACGGCCGGGCCCCCGGTCACACCGTCGGGCCCGGCCGCGGGTCGGCTCAGCGCAGGCTGCGGAAGGTCGGCTTGACCTCGGTCGCCGCCGCCCGGTCCAGCAGCCACCGGGTGCGCTCCACCCCGTGTACGCCGGCCGCCGGCAACTGCAGCGCACCGGCGCCGGCCAGAGCCATTCCGACCGCCCGTGCCTTGTCGGCACCGCCCGCCACCAACCAGACCTCCTCGGCCGTGTTGATCGCCGGCAGGGTCAGCGTGATCCGGATCGGGGGCGGCTTCGGGCTGCCCCGTACGGCGCTGACCGGGCGGGTCTCGTAACCCACCGGGTGCTCCGGGAACACCGAGGCCACATGGCCGTCCTCGCCCACCCCGAGCATCAGTACGTCAAAATGGGGCAGGGAGGCCGTACCGGGCCGTGCGGCGGCCTCCAGGGTTGCCGCGTACCGGGCGGCCGCCGCCTCCGGATCGGGCCCGTCCGGCCCGTCCGACGGTGGCATCGCGTGCACCCGGTTCGGATCCAGCGGCAGTACGTCGAGCAACGCGGCCCGTGCCTGGGTCTCGTTGCGCTCCGGGTGACCGGACGGCAGGAACCGCTCGTCACCCCACCAGACGTCGACCCGGGACCAGTCGATGGCGTCCCGGGCAGGCAGGTCCCGTACCGCGAGGAGAACCGCGGCGGCGATCCGACCACCGGTCAGCACCACCCCGGCCTCGCCCCGGTCCGCCTGCGCGTCGATCAGCTTGACCACCAACCGGGCCGCCACCACCTGGGCGAGTACGGCCGCGTCGGCATGTACCTCAACACTGGTCTCGCTCACGTCGCGGATCCACCGGGTCCGGCCGGTGCCGCAGTGCTGCCCTGCGCACCCGCGGGTACGGCGGGCCGACGCGGCGGCGTCGGGTCCTTCCAGATGTGCACCCGCTGCCCCGGTCGCGCGTCCAGGCCGGTGAGGCCCGTGCTCGCGCTCAGCGCCTCGGCGTAGATCTGGTCGGCGTCGAGTCGCCGCAGCTCCTCGGCCAGCTCGTCACCGAGCGGGCGACGGGTCAGCGGCAGGTGACGGTCCGCCTGCCCGGTCCGCTCGAAGGTCGCGGTGTTGTTCTCCCGGGTGAGCACCAGCCGGTCGCCGTTGGCGCAGTCGAGCTCGACCGAGCGCATCCGGGCGTACTCGTTGGTGTCCTGCCACTGCGGCGCGACGCCGAGCCGGGCGGTCAGCCAGCCGATCATCAGGGCCGCCGTCGGGTCGGTGCTCGGCGCCACCACGGTGGCGTCGGTGACCCTGGCCGCGGTGGTGTCGAACGCGCCGGCCACCAGGGTTCGCCACGGGGTGATCCGGGTCCAGGCCAGGTCGGTGTCACCGGGGGCGTAGTCCACCGCCCGCTGACGCAGCGCGTCGATCGGGTTGATCGCCTGCGCCGCGTCGGTGATCCGCCGGTCCGCGACCACGCCGAGGAAGTCGTTCGCGATCTGCGACGGCGGCTCGCTGTGCCACCAGGTGACCACCGGTACGTCCGGGACCAGCAGCGGCATCACCACCGACTCGGCGTGCAGCGCGAGCCGGCCGTACATCCGCATCACGACGGCCTCGCACGGACCGAGCCGGCCGCCAACGACGATCTCCGCGTCCAGCCGGCTCTGCTCCCGCTCGACGTCCGAGCGGACCACGACCAGCAGCCGGCACGGGTGCGCCGCCGCGGCGATGGTGGCCGCCGCCTCGGCCTCGCGGACCCGCTTCTCGTCCACCACCACGATGAGCGTGAGCGCCATCCCACTGGCCACCCCGCCCGCGCTGCGCCGCTCCGCGGCCAACGCCTTCACCACCTCGTTGCCGGTGGTATCCCATAGGCCGATCAAAGGAGCCTCCTGGTCTGCTCGCCGAGCCCGGCGGTACGCACGCTCACGCCCGCCGCCATGCCCGGCCCTCTCGTTCCAGCAGCTCGTCGGCGGCCCGGGGCCCCCACTCGCCGGCCCGGTACGGCTCCGGCCGGGTGCCCCGCCAGGCGGCTTCGAGCGGGTCGATGACCTGCCAGCTCTGTTCCACCTCGGCCGCGTCCGGAAAGAGCGTCCGGTCCCCGATGAGCACGTCGAGCACCAGCCGCTCGTACGCCTCGGGGCTGGACTCGGTGAACGCCTCGCCGTACTGGAAGTCCATCGCGATGTCGCGGACCTCCATGGTGGTGCCGGGCACCTTCGCGCCGAACTTCAGCACCACGCCCTCGTCCGGCTGCACCCGCACGACGAGCTGGTTGTTGCCCAGCATCTCCATGTCGGTGGCGTTGAACGGCAGGTGCGGTGCCCGCTTGAAGATGATGGCCACCTCGGTGACCCGGCGGGGCAGCCGCTTGCCGGCCCGGATGTAGAACGGCACCTCGGCCCACCGCCGGTTCTGGATGCCCAGCCGGACCGCGACGTACGACTCGGTGGTCGAGTCCGGCGGGATGTCCTTCTCCTCCAGGTAACCGACCGCCCGTTGTCCGGCCACCCACCCGGGCAGGTACTGCCCGCGTACGGTTCCGGTGGCGACGTCCTTGGGGATGGTGATCGCCCGCAGCACCTTGAGCTTCTCGGCCCGGATCTCGGCGGCGTCGAAGCTGGTCGGCTCCTCCATCGCCACCAGGGCGAGCAGCTGCAACAGGTGGTTCTGGAGTACGTCGCGGGCGGCGCCGGCCGAGTCGTAGAAACCGGCCCGGGAGCCGATCCCGACGTCCTCGGCCATGGTGATCTGGACCGAGTCGACGTACTTGGAGTTCCACAACGGCTCGAAGAGGTTGTTCGCGAACCGCAGCGCCATGATGTTCTGGACGGTTTCCTTGCCCAGGTAGTGGTCGATGCGGAACACGTCCTCGCGGGTGAAGACGTCGTCGACCAGGTCGTTGAGCGCCTTCGCCGACGGCAGGTCGGAGCCGAACGGCTTTTCGACCACGACCCGCCGCCAGCCGCCGGACTTGGCGTTGTCCGCCATCCCGGTCCGGGCGAGCTGCTTGAGCACGATCGGGAACGCGGCCGGCGGGATGGAGAAGTAGAACGCCGCGTTGCCGGCGATCCCGTGCGTGGTGCGCAAGTCGTCCAGGGTCTCGGCGAGGTGGTCGAACGCCTCGTCGTCGTCGAACGAGCCGCCGACAAACTTGATGTTGCCGGCCAGCCGAGCCCAGACCTCGTCCCGCCAGGGCGTACGGGCACCCTTGCGCGCGGCCTGGTAGGCCAGCGACTCGAAGTCGCCGTCCCCCCAGTCCCGCCGGGCGAACCCGAGCACCACGAAGCCCGGGGGCAGCAGCCCCCGGTTCGCCAGGTCGTACACGGCCGGCAGCAGCTTCTTCTGGGCCAGGTCACCCGTCACGCCGAAAATCACCAGAGCCACCGGCTCCGGGATGCGAGGTAGCCGCCGGTCCTGCGGATCGCGCAGCGGATTCACGGCGTCTCCTTCCTTGCTCAGCCCTGGGCTCATCTCAGCTCCGCAGCTCTCGTACCGCGTCGAGGAGTTGGCTCACGCCCGCCGCCCGGTCGGTCAGGTGCAGGCGCAGCACCGGACGGTTGCGGCCGGCGAGCGCCTGCCGGTCGCCGGCAGCCTGCGCCGCCTGCAGCTCACCGAAGGTGTACGGCTTGCCCGGCACCGGCAGGTCCTCGGCGACCGCCCCGGTGATCTGCAGGTACGAGCCGACCTGCGGGCCACCCTTGTGGTACTGGCCGGTCGAGTGCAGGAACCGGGGTCCCCAGCCGAAGGTCACCGGGCGACCGCTCGCACCGGCGAGCAGTGGGCGTACCTGGCCCGCGTCGGCGTCGCCGAACCGGTCGAGGTACGCCATCACGCCGAGGTAGCCGTCCGAGCCGAGGCCGTCGATCAGCCAGCGGAGCACACCGGGCAGGTCGCCCGGGGCGCCGGCGGGGGCGTACACCTCGATGGAGCCGGCGGTGAACGACGGCGTCTCGGCCGGCAGTCCGCCGTCCAGGATCCGGTTGGTGTTCTCCTTGGACTCGGTGACGTTCGGCTGGTCGAACGGGTCGATGCCGAGCACCACCCCGGCCAGCGCGGTGGCGTACTCCCAGGCGAGGAACTGGGCCCCGAGCGGGCCGTTCACGGCCAGGTCGGGGGAGATTCCGGCGCCCGGGGAGGTGCCCGGGGTGAGCGCCCCGCCGTAGGTGACGGTGAGTACGTCCGACCCGGTCGCGCCGGGTACCTGCGGCGACTCCACCACCACCGGCAGGATGCCGACACCGCCCTTGCCGGTCGACTCGGCGATGAGCTGCTCGGCCCAGTCGCCGAGCCCCTCGATGCCGGTGCCGTCCGAAATCAGGGCGATCTTGTCCCGGCCCACGGTGGCGGCGGTGCCGAGCGCGGCACCGAGCGCGAGGCCGGGGTTGTCCTTGTCCCCGGCGAGCGACCCGGCCAGTTCCTCGGCCTGGTCCAGCAGTTCGACCACCTCGACCCCGGCCAGTGCCGAGGGGACCAGGCCGAACGCGGTCAGCGCCGAGTACCGGCCGCCCACGTTCGGGTCGGCGAGGACAACAAAGGCGCCCATCTGGGCGGCGGTGTCGGCCAGCGGGGAGCCGGGGTCGGTGACGATCACGAAGTGCCGTCCGGCCTCGGCCTCGGTCAGCCCGGCGTCCAGGAACGCCTGCCAGTACGCCCGCCGGTGGCTGTCGGTCTCCACCGTGGAGCCGGACTTGCTGGCGACCACCACGACGGTGTTCAGCAGCCGGTCCCCGAGGGCGGCCCGGACCTGGCCCGGGTCGGTGGTGTCGAGCACGGTCAGCGGTCGTCCCAGGGTGCGGGCGATGACCTCGGGGGCGAGCGACGAGCCACCCATCCCGGCCAGTACGACGTGGTCGAGGTCGGCCAGTTCGGCCTTGAGTTCGGCGAGCTGGGGGAGGAGTTCGCGGCTGCGCTGGTGGGTGTCCACCCAGCCGAGCCGCTTCGACGCCTCGGCCTGCGCGTCCGGCCCCCAGAGGGTGGCGTCCTTGGTCGCGAGCCGGCGCGGGGCGTCGTCGGCGACCAGGGCGGCGCGGGTGGAGCCGGGCGCGGAGGCGTCGATCGCCTCCGCGCCGTGGACCGTCAGTCCGGCCGCCGCCTCCGCGCTCCCCAGGTCCTGGGTCACGGTCACGCGTTGCCTCCCGCCTGCTGGGCTGCCTGGGCGTTGTCCTGGGCCGCCGCGTTGGGCTGGCTGGCGCCCTTGGCGGCTGCTTCGAGCGACTTGCGTACGCCGTCGAGCAGTTCCTCCCAGCTCGCCTCGAACTTCTCCACGCCCTCGCGCTCCAGCGCCTCGATCACGTCGTCGAAGTCGATGCCGACCGTGCCCAGGTCGGCAAAGACCTTGCGGGCGGCGTCGTACGAGCCGGTGATGGTGTCACCCCGGGTCTCGCCGTGGTCGGCGTACGCGTGGATGACCGCTTCCGGCATGGTGTTGACCGTACCGGGCGCGACCAGTTCCTCGACGTAGATCACGTCGCGGTAGTCCGGGTTCTTCGTGGAGGTGGAGGCCCAGAGCGGGCGCTGCGGGTGCGCACCGGCGTCGGCGAGCGCCTGCCAGCGGTCCGAGGAGAAGACCTCGGTGTAGCGCTCGTAGGCGAGCTGGGCGTTGGCGACAGCCGCCTTGCCCTTGAGGGCCTTCGCCTCGGCCGACCCGATCTTCTCGAGCCGTTTGTCGACCTCGGAGTCGACGCGGGAGACGAAGAACGAGGCGACCGAACCGATCTTGGTCAGGTCGTGCCCGTTCGCCTTCGCCTGCTCCAGGCCGGCCAGGAAGGCCTCCATGACCTGCGAGTAGCGGTCCAGCCCGAAGATCAGCGTGACGTTGACGCTGATCCCCTCGGCCAGGGTCGCGGTGATCGCCGGCAGGCCGGCCTCGGTCGCCGGGATCTTGATGTAGAGGTTCGGCCGGTCGACCAGCCACCAGAGTGCCTTGGCCTCGGCGACGGTCTTCTCGGTCTCGTGGGCGAGCCGCGGGTCGACCTCGATCGACACCCGCCCGTCCACTCCGGCCGAGCTGTCGTACGCGGGGCGCATCACGTCGGTGGCCCAGCGGACGTCGTACGTGGTCAGCATGCGTACGGCCTCTTCCACGGCCACCCCGCGGATGGCCAGGTCACGCAACTGCCAGTTGTACTCGTCGGCGTCGCTGAGCGCCTTGGCGAAGATCGTCGGGTTCGTGGTGACCCCGACCATGTGCTTCTCGCGTCGCAGCTGGTCCAGCCCGCCGGAGCTGAGCCGCACCCTTGAGAGATCATCGAGCCAGACCGCGACGCCTGCCGCGGTGAGCTCGCTCAACCTGTCCGTCATGTGCTGACCTTCTCTCAGTTACCGGTGGTGTAACCAGTGATCTCGCCGACCCGTGCCAGCGACGCGTGTGCGGCGGCGACGATGTGGTCGGGAGTGAAACCGAACTGCTCGAACAGGACCGTGTGCGGGGCGCTCGCACCGTAGTGTTCCAGGCTCACCATCTCGCCCAGTTCGCCGACCAGTTCACGCCAGGACATGCCGATGCCGGCCTCGACGCTGACCCGGGCCCGTACCGCCCGCGGCAGCACCGACTCGCGGTACGCCGAGTCCTGCTCGTGGAACCACTCCTGGCACGGCATCGAGACGACCCGGGTCGGCGTGCCGGACGCCTCCAGGCGCTCCCGCGCGGTGAGGCAGAGCTGCACCTCGGAGCCGGTGCCGATGAGGATGACCTCGGGCTGCGCGTTGGACGCCTCGGCCAGGATGTAGCCGCCCTTGGCCGTGCCCTCGGCGGGGGCTAGGGCCTCCCGGTCGAGGGTCGGCAACGGCTGCCGGCTCAGGGCGAGCGCGGCCGGTCGGTCGGTGTTGGTCAGCGCCTGCCGCCAGGCCCAGGCGGTCTCGTTGGCGTCGGCCGGCCGGATCACGTCCAGGCCGGGGATGGCGCGCAGCGCGGTGAGGTGCTCGACCGGCTGGTGGGTCGGTCCGTCCTCGCCGAGGCCGATCGAGTCGTGCGTCCAGACGTAGGCCACCGGGAGCTTCATCAGCGCGGCGAGCCGTACCGAGGGGCGCATGTAGTCGCTGAAGACCAGGAACGTGCCGCCGTAGGGGCGGGTGCCGCCGTGCAGCGCGATGCCGTTGAGGATCGCGCCCATGGCGTGCTCACGGATGCCGAAGTGCAGCGTGCGGCCGTACTCGTGACCGGGGAAGTCCTTGGTGGCGTACTCGGCCGGGATGAACGACGGCTCGCCCTTCATCGTGGTGTTGTTGCTCTCGGCCAGGTCGGCCGAGCCGCCCCAGAGTTCGGGTAGCACCGGGGCGAGCGCCTCCAGGACCTTGCCCGAGGCGGCCCGGGTGGCGACGCCCTTGGCGTCCGCCGGCCACGTCGGCAGCGCGTCGGTCCAGCCGTCCGGCAGCGTACGGGTGGAGAGGCGGTCGTGCAGCGCCTTGCGCTCGGGGTTCGCCTTCGCCCACGCCTCGTACGCCTTGTTCCACTCGGCGTGCTCGGCCTGGCCCCGCTCGACGGTGCCCCGGGCGTGCGCGAGCACCTCGTCGGCGACGGCGAAGTTCTGCGCCGGGTCGAAGCCGAGGATCTTCTTGGTGGCGGCGACCTCGTCGGCGCCGAGCGCCGAACCGTGGATCTTGCCGGTGTTCTGCTTGTTCGGCGCGGGCCAGCCGATGATGGTCCGCAGCGCGATGAACGAGGGCCGGTCGGTGTTCTCCTTGGCGGCGTTCAGCGCGGCGTAGAGCGCCTCGACGTCCTCGTGGTAGTCGCCCTTGTCGGCGTCACCGGCGCGCCAGTCGACGGTCTGCACGTGCCAGCCGTACGCGGCGTACCGCGCGGTGACGTCCTCGCTCTTGGCGATCCGGGTGTCGTCCTCGATCGAGATCTCGTTGTCGTCGTAGATCAGTACGAGGTTGCCGAGCTTCTGGTGCGCGGCGAGGGAGCTGGCCTCGTGGCTGATGCCCTCCTCGATGTCGCCGTCCGAGGCGATGCACCAGATGTGGTGGTCGAAGACGGACTGTCCGGGCTCGGCGTCCGGGTCCAGCAGGCCGCGTTCGCGCCGGGCCGCCATCGCCATCCCGACCGCGTTGCCGATTCCCTGGCCGAGCGGGCCGGTGGTGGTCTCGACGCCGACGGTGTGACCGTGCTCGGGGTGGGCCGGGGTGAGCGAACCCCACTGGCGCAACGACTTCAGGTCATCCAGGCCGAGCCCGTACCCGCTCAGATAGAGCTGGATGTAGAGGGTGAGGCTGGAGTGGCCGGCGGAGAGGACGAACCGGTCCCGACCCGGCCAGGCCGCGTCGGTGGGGTCGTGCTTCAGCAGCCGGTTGAAAATCAGGTACGCGGCCGGCGCCAGGCTCATCGCCGTGCCGGGGTGGCCGTTGCCGGCTTTCTCCACGGCATCCATGGCCAGCACACGAACGGTATCGACGGCCCGACGATCGAGGTCGGACCAGTTCAGCGGAGATTGCGCGGGTCGTTTGGCAGCCACGATCGTTTGTGCTCCTAGGCAGTGGTCGGAACCCTCTGGGATGACCCTAGCGACCCGGGCTAAACGTGCGCCCGGGGATCCAGATGCCGATACTCTCGACCCGGCCGATTCGCTTGCGCGGGCGCGTCGCGAGATGTGACCGCCCGCACCCTTGACGGGTCGCCCGGTCAGCCAAAAGGGCGACGCGTAGGCTGTCGCTCGGCGTGCTGACCTTGCCAGGTCGCCGTCGAAATCCGATCTCCCGCCTCGATGCCGGAAGGTGGCAATCCGTGAGCACGATCACCGAGCGACCGGTCGCCACCAGCCCTGCGGGGGAGCCGGAGGCCGAAACGCCGGCCGGCTCGGTCACCGGGGGTCGTGACCTCGGCGCGGTGGTCCGGTCGTACGTCTCGCTCACCAAGCCCCGGATCGTCGAGCTGCTGCTGGTGACGACGGTGCCGGCGATGATGCTGGCGGCGCGCGGGCTGGGGTCGATCTGGCTGATCGTGGTGGTGCTGGTCGGCGGCTCGCTGGCAGCGGGGGCCGCCAACGCGTTGAACTGCTACATCGACCGGGACATCGACCAGTTGATGCGGCGTACCAAGCGGCGTCCGCTGCCGACGCACACGGTGGCGCCGCGCAGCGCGCTGATTTTCGGTCTGACCCTGGCCGTGGTGTCGGTGGTCCTGATGGCGGTCTTCACCAACTGGCTCGCCACCGCGCTGACGCTGGGCGCGATCGTCTACTACGACCTCGTCTACACCATGTGGCTCAAGCGCACCACGCCGCAGAACACGTTCTGGGGCGGGATCTGCGGTGCGGCACCGGTGCTGATCGGCTGGGCCGCGGTGACCGGGTCGCTGTCGCCGGCCGCGTGGGCGCTGTTCGCGCTGGTCTTCTTCTGGCAGATGCCGCACTTCTACGCCCTGGCCATCAAGTACAAGGACGACTACGCGCGGGCGGGCATCCCGATGCTGCCGGTGGTGGCGTCGATCCGGCGGGTCGGCATCGAGATCGTCGCCTTCTCCTGGCTGACCGTGGCCGCCTCGCTGGCGGCCTGGCCGGTGAGCGCGGAGCTGGGCCCGATCTACGGCGGTACGGCCGTGGTCGTCGGGGCGATCTTCCTGCTCGAGGCACACCGGTTGCAGAGCCGGGGCCGCCGGGGTGAACCGCTCAAGCCGATGCGGCTGTTCCACTGGTCGACCACGTACCTGACGATCCTGTTCGTCGCGGTCGCGCTCGACGCCCTCGTCTGAGCACGCTGCCCGGCGTTCGGATTGGTCGACGCAACCGATCGACCATGATGAATCGTGCTGATCGACCTGATTAAATCTGATCCGCCCGGTATGCCGAGAACCACCCTATTGGCGAGCTGAGTCGAGTCGACTCAGGGGCGACAGTGATTTGCCCTGGTTCATCCCATAATGATGAACCCCTATAACGGATAAATGGGCATAAACCACCTGTGCTTCTCCTTAAACTGATAGGTAATTGGCATCACATATTCCTGACAACCGACCAGCATGTGAGGCGACCTCTGCTTAGGCTTCGGCTCATGGCAGATGGTTCCGATACGACGCTGACGAGTGAAGAGACCGTCGCGACCCCGGCTCCGAGCGGTCTGGTAGCCGGCATCAAAACGTTCGCCGCCGGACACGGCGGCGCGAAGGCGGTCATCGAATACGTCGGCAAGCGGGGAGCACGCATCGTCCTGGTCGGCGAGGACGGCGTGTGGGCGGACCAGTTCGCGGACGGCACCGATGTCGCCCGACTGGCCTGCGAGAAGGCGGGCGTGACGGTGGAGAACGAATGGGAGCGGGAGCTGATGGACCAGATGCGGCCGAGCAACGACCTGTGGCGGTCGATGGCCCGGCGCGTGATGGCCCGTTGACAACCTTGTCCGATATCCACGGCGCGACCCGGGGGGAGCCCCGGGTCGCTCTTGTTACCTGTGCAGAGCTGGGCGACCTGGATCCGGACGACCGGCTGGTGCTCGGGCCACTGGCCGCCCGAGGCGTACGGGCGCAACCGGCGGTCTGGGACGACCCCGGTGTCGACTGGGCCGCGTACGACCTCGTGGTGCTCCGCTCGCCCTGGGACTACGCCCCCCGCCGGGACGAGTTCGTCGGCTGGGCGGCCACCGTGCCGCACCTGGCGAATCCGGCCGAGGTGGTCCGCTGGAACACCGACAAGCGGTACCTGTCCGAGCTGAGCGACGTGGGTGTCCCGGTGGTGCCGACCGTCTGGGTCGAGCCGGGCGGGCCCTGGGAGCCGCCGCCGACCGGCGAGTACGTGATCAAGCCGGCGATCAGCGCCGGCAGCCTGGACACCGGCCGGTACGACCTGTCCGAACCCGGCGTACGCGACCTGGCTCGGCGGCACGTCGACCGGCTCGGGGCGGCCGGGCGACTGACCATGGTGCAGCCGTACCTGAGCGCGGTGGACACGGTCGGGGAGACGGCGCTGCTGTTCCTCGCCGGCCCGGACGGGCTCTCGTTCAGCCACGCGATCTGCAAGGGCGCGATGCTGACCGGGCCGGACCCGGACACCCCCGAGCTGTTCCGGCCCGAGAAGATCACTCCCCGCACCCCCGGCGCGGCCGAGCGGGCCGTGGCGGACCTGGTCCTGGCTGCCCTGCCCGGCGGCACCGACCGGCTGCTCTACGCCCGGGTGGACCTGATTCCCGGCCCGGACGGCGCCCCGGTGCTGGTCGAGGTCGAGCTGACCGAGCCGTCGCTGTTCCTGGGCCACGACCCCGGCGCCGCCGACCGCCTCGCCGACGCCATCCTCACCCGCCTCACCTGACCCACCACGCGCGCCCGACGGGCCCGCGCCACGGTCGAACGAGTGCCCGTCCGGGCTCCGGACGGGCACTCATTTACGTGAAAGCGGGGCAACGGGCGCGACCGGTACGGAAGTGTGGGCGCCAGGAGTGCGAGCGATCACCGGCACCCCGACCGATCGGGCGGGCGACCGGGGGTCGCCGGACGGCCGGGGTCAGCGGGACAGGGCGGGGGCGGGCGTGGCGGAGGCGACGGTGCGGTCGACGGCGACGGCCGGGACGGCGGGCAGCCGTTCCCTGGTCGCCCAGAGCACCGACAGCGTCGCCAGCCAGACCAGGCAGGCCCCGAGCATGTGCGCGCCGACCAGCAGCGCGGGCAGGTTCGTCAGGTACTGCACGACGCCGATCAGCCCCTGGCCCAGCTCGACCGCGAGCAGGACCGCCGCGGCGCGTACCGCGATCGGCCGGGCGCCGGCCGCGCGCAGCGCCAGCAGCAGGCCCACGGTGAGGCCGACGAGCAGGAAGACCACGTCGGCGTGGAACTGGGAGATGGCCTGGGAGTCGAGCCCGTTGCGGGCGGCGGCGGCGTCACCGGCGTGCGGCCCGCTGCCGGTGACCAGCACACCGACCACGATCACCGCGCCACTGACCGCCGTGGTGAGCCAGGCCAGCGTCCGGGCCGGTCGGGGCACGGTCAGCCGGACCGGGCCGTCCTCCTCGCCCACCCGACGCCAGAACGCGTACGTGGAGAGCAGCAGGAGCATCGAGACGATGAAGTGGACGCCGACCACACCCGGGTTCAGGTGCATCCGTACGGTGATCCCGCCGATCACCGCCTGCGCCGCGATGCCGAGCAGGACCGCCCCGGCGAGCAGCACCAGGGACCGGCGGCGGGGCCGGTACAGCAGTGCCGCGATCAGCCCGGCGAGGGCGATCAGCCCGACCACACCGGTGAGCGTACGGTTGCCGAACTCGATCGCCCCGTTGATGCCCAGCGCCGGTGTGGTGGTGTACGACTCGTCGGTGCAGCGGGGCCAGGTGGGGCAGCCGAGCCCGGACCCGGTGAGCCGTACGGCGCCCCCGGTGACCACGATGCCGACGTTGGCGACCACCGAGGCGAGCGCGAGGCGGCGCAGGAGCGGAAGGCTGACCGTAGGGCGGCCGAATCGGTTCACGGCGGCAATCCTACGTAGCGTAGTGGTGGGCCCCGACGGCGACCGGCGCAAACCGGTGGTCCGGATCACTCGCGGTACGGTTTGCGGTCGTCTCGGGAAATACGTAACGTTGGCGTAGTGAAAAACATGGCGGCGCTCTCTGAGCACGATCCGGTGGCCGATCCGGCCGCTGGTGCCACCATGTCTCCGCAGAACCCTTCCATGATCGCTGATCGCACCCGCGACCGGGTCACCCACCTGTTGCTCGCGCACGGCGCGTCCACCGCCGCCGAACTCGGCACGGCGCTCGGGCTCAGCCCGGCGGCGATCCGCCGGCACCTGGACGCGATGCTGGCCGACGGCGACGTGACCTCCCGTGAGCAGCCCCTGCGCGGCCACCGTGGCCGGGGCCGCCCGGCGCGGGTGTTCATGCTCACGGATTCGGCGAAGGTCCGTTGCGGCACCCACACCTACGACGGCATGGCCACCGCCGCGCTGCGCTGGATCGCCCGGCAGGGCGGGCCGAGGGCGGTCGACGCCTTCGCCGCCGAGCAGGTGTCGGGCCTGGAGGCCCGCTGCCAGGCTGCCCTGGAGGGCGCCGGCGACGACCCGATGGCCCGCGCCGAGGCGCTTGCGGGCGCGCTCACCGACGAGGGCTACGCTGCCAACGCGTCCACGATCGCCACCGGTGGCCAGCTGTGCCAGCACCACTGCCCGGTGGCCCACGTGGCCGCGGAGTTTCCCCAGCTGTGCGAGGCCGAGACGGCGGTCATCTCCCGTCTGATCGGCACCCACGTGCAGCGTCTGGCCACCATCGCGCACGGCGACGGGGTGTGCACCACGCACATTCCGGCTCAGTCGAGGCGCGCCCAACCCGGTAATCCCGTCACCACTGTGAGGACAGATAGATGACCGAGCAGATCGTTGCGCCCATCTCCCAGGAAGAGCACCTCGCCGCCCTGGGACGGTACGAATACGGCTGGGCCGACACCGACACCGCCGGGGCGACAGCCCAGCGTGGTCTGTCCGAGGCCGTGGTGCGCAACATCTCCGCGCTCAAGAGCGAGCCCCAGTGGATGCTCGACCTCCGGCTCAAGGGCCTGCGCCTGTTCGGTCGCAAGCCGATGCCCTCCTGGGGCGCCGACCTCACCGGGATCAACTTCGACAACATCAAGTACTTCGTCCGCTCGACGGAGAAGCAGGCCGCGAGCTGGGACGACCTGCCCGCGGACATCAAGAACACCTACGACAAGCTGGGCATCCCGGAGGCCGAGAAGCAGCGGCTGATCTCCGGCGTGGCCGCCCAGTACGAGTCCGAGGTCGTCTACCACAAGATCCGTGAGGACCTGGAGGAGCAGGGTGTGCTCTTCCTCGACACCGACACCGCGCTGCGCGAGCACGAGGAACTCTTCAAGGAGTACTTCGGCACCGTGATCCCGGTCGGCGACAACAAGTTCGCCGCGCTGAACACCTCGGTGTGGTCCGGCGGCTCGTTCATCTACGTGCCCAAGGGCGTACGGGTGGACATCCCGCTGCAGGCGTACTTCCGGATCAACACCGAGAACATGGGCCAGTTCGAGCGGACCCTGATCATCGTCGACGAGGGCGCGTACGTGCACTACGTCGAGGGCTGCACCGCGCCGATCTACTCCTCCGACTCGCTGCACAGCGCGGTCGTCGAGATCGTCGTGAAGAAGAACGCGCGCTGCCGCTACACGACCATCCAGAACTGGTCGAACAACGTCTACAACCTGGTCACCAAGCGCGCCGTCTGCCACGAGGGCGCGACCATGGAGTGGATCGACGGCAACATCGGCTCCAAGGTCACCATGAAGTACCCGGCCGTCTGGATGGTCGGCGAGCACGCCAAGGGTGAGGTGCTCTCGGTGGCCATGGCCGGCGAGGGCCAGCACCAGGACGCCGGCGCCAAGATGGTGCACGCCGCGCCGCACACCTCCAGCACGATCATCTCCAAGTCGATCGCCCGTGGCGGCGGCCGTACCTCCTACCGGGGCCTGGTCCAGGTCCTGGAGGGCTCGCACCACAGCCGGTCCACGGTCAAGTGCGACGCCCTCCTGGTCGACACCATCTCCCGGTCGGACACCTACCCGTACGTCGACATCCGCGAGGACGACGTGTCGATGGGGCACGAGGCGACCGTCTCCAAGGTCAGCGAGGACCAGCTCTTCTACCTGATGAGCCGGGGGATGAGCGAGGACGAGGCGATGGCGATGATCGTCCGCGGCTTCATCGAGCCGATCGCCAAGGAACTGCCGATGGAGTACGCCCTGGAGCTCAACCGCCTGATCGAGCTGCAGATGGAGGGCGCGGTCGGCTGACGCCGCCCGCGTACCCCCAGCCGGACCTCGCCAGAGAAGACTCAAGGAAGAGATGACTACCGAGGCTTTCGCGCCGCCCACGACCAAGTCGCAGGCACTCCGCTCGTACGACGTCGCCGACTTCCCGGCCCTCACCGGCCTGGAGGAGGAATGGCGGTTCACGCCGCTCAAGCGCCTCCGGGCGCTCGCCGGTGACCCGGCGGGTACGCCCGCCCCGCTCGGCCACGAGGTCGGGGAGCTGCCGGCCGGCGTCACCACCGCCACCATCGGCCACGACGACCCTCGAATCGGCAGTGTGCTCACCCCGTTCGACCGGGTGAGCGCGCTCGCGCACGGTGGGGCCGTTGAGGCGTTCCTGATCTCGGTCGCCCCGGAGGCGCTGGTCACCGAGCCGGCGCTGATCCGGGTGGTCGGTCCCGGTGCGGCGCAGGTGTCCTACGGGCACACCTTCGTCGAGGTGGGCCGGTTCGCCGAGGTCACCCTGGTGCTGGAGCACACCGGCAGCGCGACGCTGGCCGACAACGTCGAGGTGGCGGTCGCCGACGGGGCGAAGCTGACCCTGGTGACGGTGACCGACTGGGCGCCGGACGCGGTCCACGCCCAGCATCTGAAGGTCCGGCTCGGCCGGGACGCGAAGGTGGTGCACGTGCAGGTCTCCCTCGGTGGTGACCTGGTACGGCAGTTCACCAGCGTGGAGTACACCGGCCGGGGAGGCGAGGCCGAGCTGTACGGGCTCTACTTCGCCGACGCCGGGCAGCACCTGGAGCACCGTCAGCTCGTCGACCACACCGTGCCGGACTGCCGCAGCTACGTGGGCTACCGGGGCGCGTTGCAGGGCGAGGGCGCGCACACGGTCTGGGTCGGTGACGTGCTGATCCGGGCCGCCGCGACCGGCACCGACACGTACGAGATCAACCGGAACCTGGTCCTGTCGGACGGGGCGCGGGCGGACTCCGTACCGAATCTCGAAATCGAGACCGGCGAGGTGGCCGGCGCCGGCCACGCCAGCGCGACCGGCCGCTTCGACGACGAGCAGCTCTTCTACCTGATGGCCCGGGGCATCCCCGAGTCGGAGGCGCGCAAGCTGGTCGTCCGCGGCTTCTTCGCCGAGCTGATCAACAAGATCCCGGTCCCGGAACTGCGCGAGCGGCTCGGCGACGCGATCGAGTCCCGGCTCGTCAAGGCGGGCTCCTGATGGTCCGGATCTGTGCGGTCGACGAGGTGCCGAAGGGCGCCGTCGTCCGGGCAGAGGTCGACGGCACCGAGATCGCCCTGGTGCACGCCGACGACGACGCCTTCTACGCCATCCGGGACGAGTGTTCACACGCCGCGGTCGCCCTCTCCGAGGGCGAACTCGACGGCTGCACGCTCGAGTGCTGGCTGCACGGCTCCCGGTTCGACCTGCGTACCGGTGAGCCGAGCGGCCTGCCCGCCACCGAACCCGTGCCCGTTTATCCCGTCGAGGTCCGCGACGGCGATGTATTCGTCAGTCTTACGCCAAGCAATGGAGTTACCCCGTGAGCGTTCTGGAGATCCGTGACCTGCAGGTGTCGGTCAAGCTGCCCGAGGGCGAGCTCAAGCCGATCCTGGCCGGCGTCGACCTGACCGTGCGGGCGGGGGAGACCCACGCCATCATGGGACCGAACGGGTCGGGCAAGTCGACCCTGGCCTACTCGATCGCCGGTCACCCGAAGTACCAGATCACCGGTGGCTCGGTGACCCTCGACGGCGTCGACGTGCTGTCGCTGACCGTGGACGAGCGGGCCCGCGCCGGGCTCTTCCTGGCCATGCAGTACCCGGTCGAGGTCCCCGGCGTGTCGGTGGCCAACTTCCTGCGTACCGCCAAGGGCGCGATCGACGGTCAGGCGCCGAAGCTGCGCACCTGGGCCGGCGAGCTGCGCAGCGCGATGGAGCGGCTGCAGATGGACCCGGCGTTCGCCCAGCGCAACGTCAACGAGGGCTTCTCCGGCGGTGAGAAGAAGCGGCACGAGATCGTGCAGCTCGAACTGCTCAAGCCGAAGGTGGCGATCCTCGACGAGACCGACTCCGGTCTCGACATCGACGCCCTGCGGGTGGTCAGCGAGGGCGTCAACCGGGTCCGTGAGACCGGCGAGACCGGCCTGCTGCTGATCACCCACTACACCCGGATCCTGCGCTACATCAAGCCGGACTTCGTGCACGTCTTCGTCGGCGGCAAGATCGTCGAGCAGGGCGGCCCGGAACTGTCCGAGAAGCTCGAGGCCGAGGGCTACGAGCGGTACGTGGCCGGAGCCGGCGCGGCTCGGGCCTGAACGAGAGAAAGCTGCCGGAGATGACCACGATCGCGATCCCGCCGGGTATGCCGCAGTACGACGACGTGCCCCGCTTCGACGTGTCGAAGGTGCGCGCCGACTTCCCGATCCTCGATCGGCAGGTCAACGGGCACCCGCTGGTCTATCTGGACAGCGCCAACACCTCGCAGAAACCGCGGCAGGTGCTCGACGTCCTGCGGGAGCACTACGAGCGGCACAACGGCAACGTGTCCCGCTCGGTGCACACCCTGGGCACCGAGGCGACCGAGGCGTACGAGGGGGCGCGGGCGAAGGTGGCGGCCTTCATCAACGCCCCGAGCCCGGACGAGGTGGTGTTCACCAAGAACTCCACCGAGGCGATCAACCTGGTCGCGTACGCCTTCTCGAACGCCTCCGTCGGCGCCCACGGTGACCCGAGGTTCCGCCTCGGCCCCGGCGACGAGGTGGTGATCTCCGAGATGGAGCACCACTCGAACATCGTCCCGTGGCAGTTGCTCTGCGAGCGGACCGGCGCCACCCTGCGCTGGTTCCCGCTCACCGAGGGGGGCAGGTTGGACGAGTCCGGGGTGGACGACCTGATCAACGAGCGGACCAAGCTGGTCTCGCTGGTGCACGTCTCCAACATCCTCGGCACGGTCAACGCCACCGCCCGGATCACCGCCCGGGTCCGCGAGGTCGGTGCCCTGCTGATGCTCGACTGCTCGCAGTCGGTGCCGCACATCCCGGTCGACGTGGTCGACCTGGACGTCGACTTCATCGCGTTCACCGGGCACAAGATGTGCGCGCCGACCGGCATCGGGGTGCTCTGGGGCCGGGCGGAGCTGCTCGCGGCGATGCCCCCGTTCATGGGCGGCGGCTCGATGATCGAGACCGTCTCCATGGGTGGGTCCACGTTCGCCCCGCCGCCGGCCCGGTTCGAGGCGGGCACCCCGCCGATCGCCGAGGCGGTGGCGCTCGGCGCGGCGGTCGACTACCTCACCGGTATCGGCATGCGGGCGATCCAGTGGCACGAGAAGGAGATCACCGCGTACGCGTTGGACGCGCTCGGGACCGTACCCGGGTTGCGGATCTTCGGGCCGGTGGTGCCGATCGGCCGGGGCGGCACGATCTCGTTCGCGCTCGACGGCGTGCACCCGCACGACGTCGGTCAGGTGCTGGACGACCAGGGTGTGCAGGTACGGGTCGGGCACCACTGCGCCCGCCCGGTGTGCGTCCGGTACGGCGTACCGGCGACGACCCGCGCCTCGTTCTACCTCTACACCACCACCACGGAGATCGATTCGATGGTGGCTGCTCTCGAGCAGGTGCGAAAGGTTTTCGGCTGATGCAACTCGACCAGCTCTACCAGGAGATCATCCTGGATCATTACAAGCACCCGCACGGTCGCGGGCTGCGCGACCCGGCCGACAGGTCCGGTCAGGTCGCGGAGGCCCACCACGTCAACCCGACCTGTGGTGACGAGGTGACCATGCGGGTGGCGGTGGCGCGGGACGTGCTGTCCGACATCTCGTACGACGGCATGGGCTGTTCGATCAGCCAGGCCTCGGCGAGCGTGCTGCACGAACTGCTCAACGGTCGTGGTGCCGACGAGGCGTTCGCCGTGCACGCGGCGTTCGTCGAGCTGGTCTCCGGTCGCGGGCTGGTGACTCCGGACGAGGAGGTGCTGGGTGACGGGGTGGCTTTCGCCGGTGTCGCCCGCTACCCGGGCCGGGTGAAATGTGCGCTGCTGCCGTGGATGGCGTTCAAGGACGCCGCGGTACGCGCCGGTGTGGGCGTGAGCCCGGAGGTGAAGGCATGAGCGAGCGCAGCGAGGTGCTGGACATGAGTTCCGAGGAGAGCGTCGGCGCGACCGGTGCGGCCGAGGTCGCCGCCACCGGCGCGGATGACACCGCCGCGACCGGCACGGGCGACACCCTTGCCGCCGCGCCGGCCGTCAGCAAGGCCGCGATCGGTGAGATCGAAGAGGCGATGAAGGACGTCGTCGACCCCGAACTGGGCATCAACGTGGTCGACCTCGGGTTGGTCTACGGGGTGCACGTCGGTGACGACAACGTCGCCACCCTGGACATGACGCTGACCTCGGCGGCCTGCCCGCTGACCGACGTCATCGAGGACCAGACCCGCCAGGCGCTGACCACCGGCCCCGGCGGCGGCCTGGTCGCCGACTTCCGGATCAACTGGGTCTGGCTCCCGCCGTGGGGCCCCGACAAGATCACCGACGAGGGCCGCGACCAACTCCGCGCCCTCGGCTTCAACGTCTGACGCTCTCCCTCTGACGTCCCCCGGCAAGACGCAGTTGTAGAGAAAGAGTGGCTATCCCGGTGCGGATAGCCACTCTTTCTCTACAAGAGGCGGCGTCAGTGGGTGTAGATCTCGAACTCCCAGAGGGAGAAGCCGTAGGTGGTGGCGCGGGTTTGGGCGTACATGCGTATGTGGCGGGTGGGGGTGGCGGGGAAGTCGACGTTGTCCGTGCCGCCGTCGCCGGTGGTGGTGGACCAGACCGGGTGCCAGGTGTTGCCGTCGGTGGAGACCTCGATCCGGTACGACCGGGCGTACGCTGCCTCCCAGCTCAGCACCGTTCGGCTGACCGGCCGAACCGAGCCCAGGTCGACCGTGATCGACTGGTTGTCCGACCAGGAACTCGCCCAGCGGGTGCCGGGATCGCCGTCGACCGCGCGGGCGGCACCGTTACCGAGCTGGCTGCTCGACGCGGTCACCGTACGGCCGGCGGCCAGGTTGCCCACGTTGTCGCCGCGCCGGGCCGGGAACGACACCACCTGCTGGTACGTCGGCCGGTTCTGCCAGGCGACGGTGGCGTGCTTGATCCCGCCGAGCGGTGACTGGATGATCGAGTCGGCGCACCACTGGTCACCGGCCGAGCAGCTCTCGTCGCCCGGGTAGACGGTGCCCGCCGGCTGGGCGGCGGCGGTGCGCAGCGTGTCCAGCAGGATCTGTCGGCAGGAGGCCAGGTTGCCGCCGCCGCAGTAGGTGCGGCCGAGCCCACCCTGCACCGGGTCGCCGAGCACCGCGCGGAGGTCCTTGTCGACCCAGCCCCACCAGCCGTACTGGAACGACGAGCCCTTGTGTGCCTGGGCCTCGTTCGCCGACGTCGGCAGGTCGGAGACGTCGCCGCGCTGGTGACCGGACGGCGACTCGTTGACCTGCATCGCGTTCACCAGGGACTGGTAGAGGTCGGCCCCGAGCGGCGCCTTGAACTGGCCGTTGACCAGCAGCGGCCACCACGCGTCGAAGACCCGGATCGCCTCGGCGTGCTGGTACACCTTCGACCCGCTGGCGGTCTCCACCCGCAGGGCCCCGGCCTGCCGCCAGCTCTTCAACCGGCCGATCACGGCGGTCAGGTTGGTGTCGGTCACCGGCTGGCTCTCCAGCACCCGGATCAGCTCGTCGAGCACCTCGATGCCGCGCAGGTCGGTCAGCCCGGCCCGCTCCACCAGGGTGGTGAGCGACGCCCGGTCGAACTTCTGTCCGGCGGCCAGCGCGGCCCGTACCGGCTTGTCGAGCAGGTCGCCCCGGTGCACCGCACCGAAGCTGAAGTTGCCGTCGGCCGCGCCGAAGTCCTTCGCCTGCTTGTTGTTCCAGCTCACGTAGTAGTCCTGGTTGACCGAGTTCGGGTGCGCGGCAACCGGGGTGTAGGTGGCGGTGTTGGTCGCCGGGTCGAAACCGGGCCACTCGTACGCCGGTTCGGCCTTCTGCGGCAGGTTCGGGTTCGACCCGGCGGCGCGTACGGGGTTGAGACCGGAGTTGAAGTACGCCGCCTCGGTGGAGTTGACGTAGAACCAGTTGAACGCGTACCCGATGGTGGCGGCGGACTCCTTGAACGCGGCGGCGCTGCCCATAGCGGCCGGGTCGTTGAACATCTGGAACCCGATCGCCGAGTCCGCCTCGTGCCGGTACGTCGACCGCAACGACGTGAACGCGTACGGCTGACCGCCTACGTTCCCGCGCCAGGAGACCAGGCCGAGGGCGGTACGCCAGGCGATGATCCGGTACGACCCGGCCGGGGTGCCGTCGGCGACGCTCGGGGTCCAGGAGTTGACGTGCGACAGCTCCTCCATCGCCAGGCACTGCCCCCGGAAGCGGTAACGGTTGCCGGCCAGGGTGGGCGCGCTGCCGTCGGTGGTGCAGAGCGGGACCGCGTACGTGTCGGTGATGTCCTGGTTGGACGAGGTGGCGCTCCACGCGTAGTCCTGACCACGGCCGAGCAGGACGTAGAGATTGATCCCGGCGAACGCCGCGCCCCGGGCGCTGATCCCCGGACCCTGCAACTCCTGCACCATCAGTAGCTGCGGGGAGAAGTAGCCGGTCTGGGGGCCGAAGACGGCGACCGGGTGTCCGGTGCTGGAGTGCTCGGCGGAGATCACCGCCGCGTTCGACATGCCCCGGCTGGCCGGGGTGATGGTCAGCCCGGACAGCGCGGCGGCGAGTTCGGACGGGCCGCCGGTGTTGCTGGTCGCCGAACCGGTCTGGCCGGTGACCACCGGCTCCACCCGGCTGGTGCCGGCGTCGGGCAGCACCACGCTCGGCGCGTCCGGCGAGGCCCCACCGTAGGGGAAGCTCTGCCCGTCGTGCAGGGTCAGCACCGCCTCCGGGTCGTTCTCGGCCCGGAACGCGGCCCACACCCTGTCCCCCTCGACCGGGCCGTACTTCGCCCGCGCGGCGATCCGGACCAGGGCCGACTGCATCTCGGTGCCGCCACCGCCGCCGAACAGCCCGCCGACGACACCGGCGATGGCGATCAGGTCGGTCATCTCGAACCGGACCGGGCCGCCCGCGTTGGTGATCGCGTCCAGGTGCCCGGTGAGCACGTACTCGCCGGGGCAGTTGCGGTTGGCCATGCAGACACCGATGTACGCGTTGATCCCGTCGATGTACTCGCGTACGTCGGTGTAGAGCTGCTCGCCGCGCGGGCCGCGCTGGCGCAGCGCCTCGACCTGGGCCTGGAGGTCCGCCTCGGTGTACGGCGAGTTGCGCCAGACGCTCTGCTCCAGTGCCCGGTTGCCGGGGGCGCCACCGGCGAACGGGGTGAGCGTGCCCCGCCCGACGTGCCGGAGCAGGTCCATGGTGAACAGTCGGTCCTCGGCACCGGCGAAGCCCGCCCCGTACATGGTGCCGCCACGGGTGGTGCCGGTGATGTGAGGTACGCCGGTGGATCGGTCCCGGACGATGGTCACGTCGGCGCGCGGAGAGTAGGTCCGCTCGGCCTGGCCCGGCGGGACCCCGAAGGAGGCGTCGTTGAAGAAGTTCCCGAGCTGGTCCTCGCGCAGGCCGGCGTAGCCGTAGACCAGGTTGGCGTACTTGCCGAGCTGGTCGCCGGAGTGTCGGGGCAGGGTGCCGAAGGCCTGGTTGCCGAGGATGTCGACCAGGGTGGCGTTGCCGTTCTGGCCGGGCGGCAGGATGTCGGCGCACTCGCCGAGGCAGTAGTCGGTGGCGGCGAAGGAGGTGGTGCCGACCCCGTCCGGTGCGGCGGCGCTGGCACCCACCCGGTCCGGTGCGGGGGCCGCCTGTGCGGGGGCGGGTCCGGCGACGAGCGTGGTCGCGGTGGTGACCAGGACGGCGAGGGCCGCCGTCACCCGTCGATTCAGGACATGTCGGGGCATGGCTGATCCTCCTGCCGGTGGGATCATTACATGAAGAAACCTCGGGTACCGGATGGTAACCGTTCGTGAAGAACGTTGGAAAGACCTAACACCATCGATACCTCACCGACATCCGGTCCTGCTCCGCGTCCCCATGGGACGGTCGGTCGGGTTGCCACGACAAACGGCGACCCGACCGCCGGAGCCGGCAGTCGGGTCGCCGTTGTGCCACGGTGGCGCGCCCCGAGGGACGCGCCACCGGATGATCGTCAGCCGGCGTGGTACGCCCGGATGATCGTCTGTTCGATGCCGCTTCCACCGCTCGCGTCGGCCTTCACCTTCAGCGATACGGCCTGTCCCGCCCTGACCGGGGGCAGGTCGGAACGGTAGCCGTCACCGTCCCGGCTGACCCGGGCCGAGCGCCAGGTGGCCCCGTCGTCGGTCGAGGTCCAGAGCTGGAACGACTCCACCCGCTGGGCGGGTACGCCGTTCGCCTGCCGGACCTGGAAGCTGGCCGCTCCGCCCGTCGGGTGGTTGGCGGCGTCCAACGGCAGCGCGTAGTCGACCGAGAGCAGCGGCAGGGCAACACTGCGGGTGCCGCTCGGACCGGCCGACCGGAACGTCCACGCCGTGCTGACCCGGGTCGAGACCGGCAGGATCAGGCTCGTGTCGACGTCGAAGGTCAACCGGTAGTCGGCCGCCGCGCTGGGCACGGTGAAGTCGGCCAGCGACGCCGCCCGTTCCTCGACCAGCTTCCCGTTGCGGTACAGGGCCACCTTGCGGGTGACCCCGATCGTCCCGCCCGCGAGGCAGTCGGCCCGCTGGTGCGCGTCGGTGAGCAGGACCAGGTCCACGTGCAGGTTGCCGCTGGTCCGCGACGGTGCGGTGGCGCAACTGAACTCCGCGCCGGACGGGTCGTCGTACCAGTCCGAGTGCAGGGGCTGCCGGGCCCAGATCGTCGACTGGCGGCTGCCCGCCCGGTAGACGCGGTCGCCCTGGGAGGCGTTCAGCCCGCCGTAGATCCCCTCGTCCTTCCAGGTGTAGCCGGGCGTGACGAAGTCCGTCCGGTGCACCGGCAGGTCGTACGTCCGGTTCTGCAGCAGCGGAATGGACCCGTCCGGGGTGAAGCCGGAACGCCGCAGCGAGGTGAACATCTCCGGGGAGTCGATCTGGTTGAACCGCTGGTCGATCCGGGCGAGGCGGGCGCGCTCCGCCGTACTCACCCGGTAGGTCGGATCGGCCGGCACACCCCGGTCGTACGCGTGGACCAGGTCGTAGTGCTCGGGAGTGCCCGTGGTGGCGGTGGTGTCCATGGCGAAGCCCGCGTACGCCCGGAGGGTCCCGATCCCGGGACGCTCCATCGGCTCCACCGACACCCTCGCCGAGGGTCCGAAACCGGTGACGCTCTGGAACCAGGTCAGCCCGGTGCGGGAGGTGTGGACGTTGGTGAACTGGACCGTGCCGGTCTTCGTGGCGACCCGGTCGATCGTCGCGGTCACCTGCTTCGCCCGCGCCGGGTCCAGCGTCATGGTCCGGTCGGCGGTGACGGCGATGTCCGGCACGCCGACGATGGCGCCCTGCTGGTTGTCGGTCTCCGGGTCATAGACGGTGTACGCCCCGGTGATCGCGTACCGGCCGGCGGGGACCCGGAGGGTGACGGTCCTACCGGCGACGGTGAAGTCGCCCCCGCCGTAGACGGTCGGGTCGTCCAGGTTGGTCACCGACACACCTACCCAGTTGTCCGCGCTCGGCGGCAGGTCCTTCGTCGCCACCGTGTTGATGGTCAGGTCGTGGCTCGGCGCCTCCACGTAGAAGGTCACCGGCGTACGCGACACGACCCTGCCCCGTACGCGGGCGGTCACCACGGCGCCGTAGAGGCCGGGCTTTCCGGGCCAGCGCCGCTCGGTCGACCCGGAGGGTGGTGCCGGCGGAGGCGCCCGGCTTGAGGCGTACCCGGGTTTCGGAGAGCGACGCGGTGCGCCGCGGCGCGGCCGTCCCCGCGTGGTCGGTGACCGTGATGTCGAGGTCGAGATCGACCGTGGCGGCCTTCGGGTCACCGGTCCAGCTCAGCGATGCCGTGCTGGACCCCTGCTGCGGGTACGGGAACGTGCCGAGGGCGACCACCGGCTGGTTGCTGACCGGGCCGGACAGGGCCCGGACCGCGTTGAGCCGACCGGCACCGACGGCGTACGGGTCCGCGCCGGGCAGGGCGTCGGCGGCACCGACGAGTCCGGCCTTGAGTCGGTCCGCGCTCCAGTCCGGGTAACGCTGGGCGAGCAGTGCCGCGGCACCGGCTGCGTGGGGTGTTGCCATCGAGGTGCCGTCGGCGCCGGTGTAGTACTGGTCGACCGGCGCACCCATCTGGGTGCCGGCGGCCCGGCCGGCGACGATGCCGACGCCCGGTGCCACCAGTTCCGGCTTGGCCGCGTGGCTGTTGACCATCGGCCCCCGGCTGGAGAAGTCCGCCAGGTTGTCGGCGTCGTCGACCGCGCCGACGGTCAGCGCGGTGCTCGCGGCGGCGGGCGAGGAGATTGCGCCGCCGCTGTTGCCGGCGGCGATGACAAACAGCGCGCCGGTCTGCTTCGACAGGGCGTCGACGGCGAGGGAGAGCGGGTCGGTCCCGTCGCTCGCGTCGGTGCCACCGAGGCTCATGTTGATCACGTCGGCGCGGGCTGCGGCCCACTCCATACCGGCGATGATCTGCGAGTCCTCGCCGTAACCGGTGTCGTCGAGGACCTTGCCGACGACGAGTCGGGCGCCGGGCGCGACACCACGGCGCTGGCCGTGCGACGCCGCACCGGTGCCGGCGATGGTCGTGGCCACGTGCGTACCGTGTCCGTGGTGGTCGACGGCGTCGCCGCCCGCAACGGTGAAGTCGGCCCGGTCGACGATCTGACCGGCCAGGTCCGGGTGACCGAAGTCGGCCCCGGTGTCGAGTACGGCGACCCGGGCGCCCTTTCCGGTGTACCCGGCGTCCCAGGCCTCGGGGGCGGAGACCTGGCGCAGGTTGCGGTCGAGTGTGCTGCCGGACGTGGTGGTGGCCCGGACCCTGCGGTCCAGCCAGACCTTCGCCGCCCCACCGAGCAGGCCGTCGGTGGCCTGCTTCGCGGCGACGGGTGACTTCTTGGGTACGTGACCGGCCACCGCGCCGATGCTCGGCAGTTGCCGTACGTCGCCGAGGGTCGCCATCCGCGCGTTCGCCCGGGGCTGCACGATCACCGGGAGCTCGGGGGTGCTGGCGTCGTCGTACCCGTCCTCGATCAGCGCGGTGACGTCGAAGAGGGTCGGGTCGAAGACGGGGCCGACCTGCGCCGCGATGCTCGCCGGGATGACCCGTACGTGGCCGTCGGGACCGCAGCTCTGCTGGATCACCCCGTTCGGGTCGACCGGATCGACCCGGACCCTCGGGCATCCGGTACCGGTCGTCTCGACGGTCACCACGTCCCCGGTCAACAGGGTGACGGTGTACGTCTTTCCCGTGGGGGCGGCACTCTCGCCGGCCAGGACCGGGCTACCCGGTACGAAGCCGACCATGGTGGCGACCAGGGTCATCGCGGGCAGCCAGCGCAAACTCCTGTGCATTCTGCTCCCTTGTGTACGATCAGCCGCTTTCGTGCGGCGCGGCCATGATCATATGCACGCGAACCGTTGCAAGATCGCGACAGGGGCGTTAAATCCGATCGCCCGAAGTCGGGTTCGAACGACACAATGCGCAGGTGAACGCCCCAGTCGACGCCCTGGTTGCCGGACTGCTCGCCGGCTACGGAGTGGCCATCCCGTTCGGTGCGATCTCCGTACTGGTTGTCGCTCTCACCGCCCGTACCTCGTTCCGGGTCGGCGCCGGGGCCGGTCTCGGGGTGGCCGTGGCGGACGGCCTCTACGCGGGCGTCGCCGTGGTCGGCGGCACCGCGTTGGCCACGGTGATCGAGCCGGCCGCCGGCCCGCTGCGGCTGCTCGCCGTGGCGATCCTCCTGCTGCTGGCCACCGGGACCGTGGTCCGGGCGGTCCGCCAGCACCGCGCACGGTCGGGCCCGGCCCGCGACGACCGGGGCCTGACCACACCCGGCCGGGCGTTCGGCGCGGTGCTGGCGCTCACCCTGCTCAACCCGACCACGATCCTCTACTTCGGGGCGCTCATCCTCGGCCGGCAGGCATCCGCCCCGTTCACCCCCACCGACGCGGGCATCTTCGTGGCGGCGGTGCTGGCGGCCTCGGCGAGTTGGCAGCTCGTCGTCGCGGGCAGCGGGTCGCTGCTCGGCCGGGTGCTGGCCAGCCCTCGGGGACGCCTCGGCACCGCCCTCGTGTCGAGCGCGCTGATCGTCCTGCTCGCCCTGCGGCTGCTGCTCGCGGACTGAGCCCACCGCCCGTGTTCGCGGATCGGGCCCGGCGCCCACCCCCGGTTGTCGTCCACCCACCGGGTCGGTGGCGGTACCCGACCGCGCCGCCGGCCGCACCGTCCGCGACGTTCTGGCGTACGGTCGGGGCATGAGCAGCCGACCCGCCGCCGGCGGTGGCCGTTGGGTCGACGTCGAACCGGCCCGCGTGGCCCGCTGGATCGACGGTTTCACCGCGCGGCACGGCCCACCCGAGGTCGCTCCCACGCCGTACGGTCTGCTGCTCACCGCCCCGGACGGTGCCACCGCCGAACTGCACCACCCACCCGGCACCCCCGCCGCGCCGGACCTGCCCGGCTTCCTGGACCGGGTGACCGCCGCCCGCCGACTGGGGCTGCTGCTGGCCCGCAAGGGTGCGGTGGCGGTCGGCGTCGCCGAGGGTCCCGCCCTGGTGACCTCCAAGGTGGACACCCGGTATGTGCAGGGGCGCACCGCCGCCGGCGGCTGGTCCCAACAGCGTTTCGCCCGACGCAGGGACAACCAGGCCAAGGCGGCGATGGGGGACGCCGCCGAGCTTGCTCTGCGGTTGCTGGTGCCGGTCGCAGACAGCCTCGACGCGGTCGTGGCGGGTGGCGACCGCCGGGCGATCGACAGCATCCTGGCCGACAGACGGCTCGCTCCGCTCGCCGCCCTGCGCGCGAACCGGCTGCTCGACGTCCCGGAACCACGGCACGCGGTGCTGGTCGACGCGATCGCCGCCGCGCGGGCGGTACGCGTCCTGGTCCGCGACCCCGACCCCGCACCACCCCCGGCCTGACTCCCTCCCGAACCCCGCTCTGCCCCGGCCTGACGACCGTCCCGGGCGTCGTCGCGGGCGTCACGCTCGGCGGTGCCGGGGTGACGGAGGCGGGTTGCGACGACCGCCGGGTGATCCCGGATGGCGTCGGCGCGGGGCACTGGCTACCCTCCCGCCATGGCTTCGCGCGCCCGAAACCGTCGTCGTTCCGCATCCGCGTGGCCGCGGCTGGACCGGGACCTCCACCGACCGCTGCTGTTCGTCGGCGGGCTGGCGCTGCTGCTCTGCCTGACCGGCCTGGGCATCGGCGGGTTCTTCTGGTTCCGGCCGGACCAGGAGCCGGAGGCGGCGGCCCGGATCGCCATCGACTCCTTCGTCCAGCGCCTGATCACCGGCAACTACGGCGGGGCGTACGACCAGCTCTGTACGGACACCCGGCAGCGGTTCGACCGGGAGCAGTTCACCGCCGACGTGGGAGGTCGGCCGGCCGTGCGCTCGTACCAGATCGACACGATGGAGCGGTCCGGCCCGGCGTTCTCGGTCGGGGTGACCCTGGTCGACCCGAGCGGGGCCAGTGAGGCGCACGTGTACCGGGTGGTCGAGGACCGGGGGAGCTGGCGGATCTGCGGCGACCCGCTACCGGCCTGACCTGGCACCGGTCCGTTGGGCTGATCATGCGTGGTAATCCCACCGGGGGTCGGGCCGGTGGCCCGGTACACTTGGAGCCGTGCTGCTCTGCGAAGGCTGATCCGCCCCGCACCGGGGGGACATCGTCCCCGCCGGTGCATCCGTGTGCCTGAGTCAGCCTTCGACCCCGAGAGTGAGTCCACGACATGATCACAGTTACCGGCCTGGAACTGCGCGCCGGCGCTCGGATCCTGCTCTCCGACACCACGCTGCGGGTGCAGCCGGGTGACCGGATCGGCCTGGTCGGTCGCAACGGTGCGGGCAAAACCACCACGCTCAAGGTGCTCGCCGGTGAGGGCCAGCCCTACTCCGGCGAGATCGACCGTCGGGGCGCGGTGGGTTACCTGCCGCAGGACCCGCGTACCGGCGACCTGGAGGTCACGGCGCGCGACCGGGTGCTCTCCGCCCGTGGGTTGGACGTGCTGATGGCCCAGATGGCCGAGGTCGAGGCCCAACTCGCCGACAACCCCGAAGACCGTCTGGTACGCCGCTACGGCGCCCTGGAGGACCAGTTCGCCTCGCTCGGCGGGTACGCCGCCGAGGCCGAGGCGGCCAGGATCTGTGCCAACCTCGGGCTGCCCGACCGGGTGCTCGCCCAGACCATCGGCACGCTCTCCGGCGGCCAGCGGCGGCGCATCGAGCTGGCTCGGATCCTGTTCCGGGACGCGGCCGAGAACGGCGGCGGGATCCTGCTGCTCGACGAGCCGACCAACCACCTCGACGCCGACTCGATCACCTGGCTGCGCGGCTTCCTCGCCGGCCACAAGGGCGGGCTGATCGTTATCAGTCACGATGCCTCGCTGCTGGAGGCCGTGGTCAACAAGGTGTGGTTCCTGGACGCCACCCGATCGGTGGTCGACCTGTACAACGTCGGCTGGAAGACGTACCAGGAGCAGCGCGAGACCGAC
This sequence comes from Micromonospora sp. NPDC004704, assembly GCF_053601675.1. Lineage (NCBI taxonomy): Bacteria > Bacillati > Actinomycetota > Actinomycetes > Micromonosporales > Micromonosporaceae > Micromonospora > Micromonospora sp. NPDC004704. The sequence goes on from NZ_JBSGCD010000012.1 coordinate 137,220, forward strand.
GAGCGGCGCCGCCGCCGGGAGCGGGCCAACGCGGAGAAGAAGGCCGGCGCGCTGATGGCGCAGGCCGACAAGATGCGGGCCAAGGCCACCAAGACCGTCGCCGCGCAGAACATGGCCCGCCGGGCGGAGAAGCTGCTGTCCGGGCTCGAGGACTCGCGGGTCGCGGACAAGGTGGCGAAGGTCCGGTTCCCCAGCCCCGCTCCGTGCGGCAAGACCCCGTTGACCGCGGCCGGCCTCTCCAAGTCGTACGGGTCGCTGGAGATCTTCACCGACGTCAACGTGGCGGTCGACCGGGGTTCCCGGGTGGCCATCCTCGGCCTCAACGGTGCCGGTAAGACGACCCTGCTGCGGATGCTCGGCGGTCTACTGAAACCGGACACCGGGGAGATCCGGCCGGGACACGGACTCCGGCTCGGCTACTACGCCCAGGAGCACGAGACGCTCGACGTCGAGCGGAGCGTCCTGGAACACATGCGCAGTGCCGCGTTCGAGCAGTCGGACACCGACCTGCGCAAGATCCTCGGCGCCTTCCTCTTCTCCGGCGACGACGTGGACAAGCCGGCCGGGGTGCTCTCTGGTGGGGAGAAGACCAGGCTGGCGCTGGCCACCCTGGTCTGTTCCGGTGCGAACGTGCTGCTGCTCGACGAGCCCACCAACAACCTCGACCCGGTCAGTCGGGAACAGGTGCTGGACGCGATCGCCCGCTATCCCGGCGCGATCGTCCTGGTCACCCACGACCCGGGCGCGGTGCTGGCACTCAAGCCGGACAGGGCGATCCTGCTGCCCGACGGCGACGAGGACGCCTGGAGCGACGACCTGCTGGAACTGGTCGAACTCGCCTGATCCGGCGGTCAACGTCGGGTCGGGCGGCCCTGCGTCCGGTCGGGCTTCCGCTCGTCGGGTCGACTGACTGTCTCTCGTCGGTGCAGGCGTGCCCCGGCAGGCCCTGAGTGAGCCGAGTGGACCGCGGCGAGGGCTCGCGACCGCCGACGGGTCGGCGACGAGTGCCGGGCCGGCCGGTGCCCGCGAGCGGTCACAAACGGTCGGTCACGAAGAGTGCGGTTACGAACAGTCGGTCACGGACGGTTGGCGGGAACGGCCGTGCCGGACGAAGGATCTTGTCGATGCCCGTGTCCCCGAGCGCGCCCACCGGGGCGGTGGTGGCGAGACTCTCGGTCACGGAGTGCATCGGTACGGACAGACGCCGAGAACGCCCGCCCCGGCCCGTACGTGGCCTTTCCCGTTGGGCGCAATCGCTGAATCGGGAAATTGACACTGCTGTGCGTGTCGGTTGGCGAAGAGTTGATATCTGGCGCATGATCGTTCGAGGCGGTCTAATAGGTGGGACCGTATCGAACCGCACAGTCTGGGACGTGAGGAATCAACATGGCAGCCACCGGCACAGCCACCAGCACTGAGAAGGGTCGCCGGATCGTCGGAGCCGAGCGCCAGACGCTCGCCAAGGACCTGGTCAAGCGGTACACGTCCGGCGAGAGCATTCGTGCCCTGGCGGCCTCCACCGGCCGTTCCTATGGGTTCATCCACCGGGTGCTCACCGAGTCCGGCGTTCAGTTGCGCCAGCGCGGCGGCGCTCGCCGTCGCAAGAAGGCGTGAGTCGCTTCTCAGCCTGGTCCGCGCCCCGCGCAGTGGGGACCCACGGTGACCGCTGACGGCGGGGTGCGGCTGGAATGCGACGGGCCGGTGGCGACGGTGACGTTGTGCCGGCCCGACGTGCTCAACGCGCAGACTCCCGCGATGTGGCGGGCGATGCGCGCATTCGACCGCGACCTGCCCGGAGACGTGCGGGTCGTGGTGGTACGCGGCGAGGGCAGGGCGTTCTCCGCCGGCCTGGACCGGTCCGTCGCCGGTGCCACCGGCCCGGACTCGTTCGCCGCGCTGTCCGCGCTGCCTCCGGCGGAGGCGGCCGATCGCATCGCCGGGTTCCAGGCCGCCTTCACCTGGCTGCACCGCCCCGATCTGATCTCGATCGCCGCGGTGCAGGGGCACGCGATCGGCGCGGGCTTCCAACTCGCGCTCGCCTGCGACCTGCGGGTGCTGGCCGACAACGCCAGCCTCGCCATGGCCGAGGTGACGCTCGGCCTGGTGCCCGACCTGGCCGGCACGAAACGCCTGGTCGACCTGGTCGGTTACGCGCGGGCGCTGGAGATCTGTGTGACCGGCCGCCGGTTGGACGCGGTCGAGGCGCAACGGATGGGGCTGGCCACGGTGGTGGTGCCCGTGGCCGAGCTGGACGGGGCGGTGGCCGACCTCACCGCGGCCGTACTGGCGGGGGACCGCAACGCGGTGGTCGAGATCAAGGCGCTGCTGGCCGGTGCGTCCGGGCGGTCGCCCAGCGATCAACAACGGGCCGAACGCGAGGCTCAGATGCGACGTTTAGGCGATCTCGCGGGCCACGGCGAATAAATAAGCAAATGGTAAGGACCAAGCGGGAAGAGATTACTTACCTCTCGGGTTAGCTTAAGCGTCGGTGGAATCGGATCGGTAAGGTCCGCGACAATTAGCGACACGGAGGTGACGGGTGTCCAACCCGATGGCGGGCGGCGGCATGGGCGGCATGGGCGGATGGAGCACGCTGCGTTCGATGCGCAGCCGGGACGAGGTCCGCAGCCACCAGCTCAGTCGGGGAGCCACCCGTCGGATCGTCGCCTTCGCGCGGCCGTACCGGCGGGACATCGTGGTCTTCCTGATCACCGTCGTACTCTCCGCCGTGATCGGCGTGGCGACCCCGGTACTCGCCGGTGACGTCATCAACACCATCACCAAGGGTGGTGGTGAGGCGGGCGCCATCGTCGTCCGGCTGGCCCTGTTCATCGCCGGGCTCGCGGTGGTGGACGCGCTCCTGTCACTGGCCCAACGCTGGTACTCGGCCCGGATCGGCGAGGGCATCATCCTCGACCTGCGCACCAGGGTCTACGACCACGTCCAGCGGATGCCGTTGCAGTTCTTCACCCGTACCCAGACCGGTGCGCTGGTCAGCCGGCTCAACAACGACGTGACGGGGGCGCAGCGCGCGTTCACCTCGACCCTGTCCGGCGTGGTCAGCAACATCATCCAACTGGTCCTCACCGCTCTGGTGATGTTCACCCTTTCCTGGCAGATCACCGTCATCTCGCTGCTGCTACTGCCGATCTTCGTCGTACCGGCCCGCCGGGTGGGCAAGCGGCTGGCCGAGATCACGCGGGAGGCGTACAACCTCGACGCGAAGATGAACGCCACCATGACCGAGCGGTTCGGGGTGGCGGGCGCACTGCTGGTCAAGCTCTTCGGCAAGCCCGAGGAGGAGGCCCGCCGGTTCGCCGAACGGGCCGACCGGGTACGCGACATCGGCGTACAGACCGCCATGTACTCCCGTACGTTCTTCGTGGCCATGCTGCTCGTCGCGTCGCTGGCCCAGGCGCTCACGTACGGCCTCGGTGGCTGGCTCGCCGTCAACGGCTCCGTCAGCGCCGGTACGGTCGTCACCCTCGCCCTGCTGCTCACCCGGCTGTACGGGCCGCTGACCGCGCTGTCCAACGTCCGGGTCGACGTGATGAGCGCCCTGGTCTCCTTCGACCGGGTCTTCGAGGTGCTCGACCTGAAGCCGTCGATCGCGGAGAAGCCGGACGCGGTCACCATCCCGCGCGGTCAGGGCAGGCTGGAGTTTCGTGACGTGCGGTTCCGCTACCCGAGCGCGTCCGAGGTGTCGCTCGCCTCGCTGGAGGACGTCGCCGCGCTCGACCGGACCGTCTCCGAACCGGTGCTGCGCGGTGTCTCCTTCACCGTCGAACCCGGACAGATGGTCGCCCTGGTCGGCCCGTCCGGTGCCGGCAAGTCGACCACCTCGATGCTGGTCTCCCGGGTCTACGACGTGACCGACGGCGAGGTACGCGTCGGCGGGGTCGACGTCCGCGACGCCACCTTCGACTCCCTGCGGGACGAGATCGGAGTGGTCACCCAGGACTCCCACCTGTTCCACGAGACCATCGCCGAGAACCTCCGGTACGCCAAGCCGGACGCGACCGACGACGAACTCTGGGCGGCGCTGCGCGGTGCCCAGGTCGAGGAACTCGTCCGGGCGCTGCCCGAGGGGCTCGAAACCATGGTCGGGGAACGCGGCTACCGGTTCTCCGGCGGGGAGAAGCAACGGATCGCGATCGCCCGGCTGCTGCTCAAGGCGCCGTCCATCGTCATCCTCGACGAGGCGACCGCACACCTCGACTCGGAGTCCGAGGCGGCCGTACAGCGGGCCCTGGCGGTGGCCCTGACCGGGCGTACCGCGCTGGTCATCGCGCACCGGTTCTCCACCGTCCGGGACGCCGACCAGATCCTGGTGCTCGACCACGGCAAGATCGTCGAGCGGGGCCGGCACGAGGAGCTGGTCGCGGTCGGCGGCCTGTACGCCGAGCTGTACCGGACACAGTTCTCGGTGGCCGACTCCCCGAAGCCCTACACCGACGCGGTCGGTCCCGAGCCGGTGACCACCGTCGCCCGACGCGAGTACGACCCGGAGTGATCCGGGGCGGACCGGCCGTCCCGTACCGCCGCCCGTAGTTCGGCGAAGGTACCGGCCAGCCGGTCCGGGGTGTAGTGCGCGTTGAGCCCGCTCGGGTTCGGCAGCACCCAGAGTCCCGCCCCGGCGAGCCCCTCCGGTTGGTGCCCGAGTGCCGCCCCGCGCCGACCGAACGCCACCCGGTACGCGGTCACCCCGACCACCGCCACCCACGCCGGCCGGTACCGCCGGACCTTGTCCGCCAACCGGCGCCCGCCGAGCGCGAGTTCGGCCGGGTCGAGTTCGTCGGCGCGGGCGGTGGCCCGCTCCACCAGGTCGGTGATGCCGAGGCCGCAGCCGAGCAGCTCCTCCTGGTCGGTCGGGCCGAGCAGTCGAGGGGTGAAGCCGCTGCGGTGCAGCGCCGGCCAGAACCGGTTGCCGGGGCGGCCGAAGTGCCGGCCGATCGCCGCCGAGTAGAGCCCCGGGTTGATGCCGCAGAACAGCACGTCGAGTCCGGGCGCGACCAGGTCGGGGATCGTCCGCCCGTACGCCGCCGCCAGCTCCTCCCGGCTCGGCCGGACGGGCCTGCCCGCTGGCGTTCCGTTCCCGGGAGTCGGCACGGTCAGATGCCCCGCAGCGCGCCGCCGTCGACCGGGAGGGTGATCCCGGTCAGGTAGCTCGCGGCGGGGGAGAGCACGAACGCCGCCACCCGCCCGAACTCGGCCGGGTCACCGAGGCGGCGCATCGGGATCGCCGCCTCCACGTCGAGGCGGGTCCGCTCCGGGTCGCCGCTGGCGGCGAAGATCTGGCGGTTGCGGTCGGTCATGATCCGCCCGGGGAGCAGGCTGACGAACCGTACGCCGCGTGGGCCGTACTCGTCGGACAGTTCCTTGGCCACCGCGGCCATGCCGGGGCGCAGACCGTTCGAGATGCCGAGGTTGGGGATCGGTACCCGGACCGAGCTGGACAGGACCAGGCCGATCGCACCGCCCTCGGGCAGCACCCCGGCGAGCGTACGGATGGCTCGGATGGTGCCGAGGAAGACGGTTTCGAACGACTCCCGCCACTGCTCGTCGGTCACCTGTCCGGCCGGGGCGACGGGTGGTCCGCCGACCGAGACGAGTGCCCCGTCGAGCCGACCGAAGTGCTCACCGGCGGCGTCGATCAGGCGCTGCGGGGTGTCAGGGTCGCCCAGCGTGGTGGCCAGCCCGGTCGCGTGTTCCGCACCGCCGAGCCGCTCGACCGCCGCCGCCACCCGGCCGGGGTCACGGGCGGCGATCACCACCCGGGCACCCTCGGCCACCAGTTGTTCGGCGGTGGCGAAGCCGAGCCCGTTCGAGGCACCGGTCAGCACGTACACCCGGCCTGCGAGTCCCAGATCCATGCGACGATCCTGCCGTACGCCGGAGGCGGGTGCTACCCGAGCCCGCCGCGCAGAACCCGTACCCGGCCCGCGACCCGGATCACCAGGGTGCGACCGGCCCGACCGAGCGCCGGAGCCCGCCGCAGCCGGGGGTTGGAGTCGCCGTCGTAGCGCCAGGTGGCCTCCCGTACGGCCAACTCCTCGGCCGCCGGCTCCGGCAGCCGACCACCGGTCGCCAACTCCCGGGCCAGGTCCCAGCCGTCGCGCAGCGAGCCGTTGGTCGGTCGGGTGGCGGCGAACGTCCGGAACGTGGGCAGCCAGTCGGCGCCCAGCCCGGCGGCGAGCATCGGCCAGTGCCGGCCGACGTCACCGGCCCGCTTGCGCAGCAGGGCGTCACGGGCCGCCCCGACCAGCCGGGTGTCGAAGCCGGTGGGCACCGGCGCACCGGACACCAGGGCCGCGACCAGCTCCGCCTGGCGGGCGGCGAGCCGGTCGCGGCCGGGGCGCTCGACCTCGCTCACGTGATCGCCGGGTAACCGGCGGCGGCGGCGATCGCGTCGAGTTCGTCGCGCAGTGCCCGCGCCGGTGGGTAGCGCCCGTCCCGTTCGAGCAGCAGCGCCGGTGGCCGGTGCCGGGCGCAGAGCTCGCCGACCAGTTCGAGTACGGGCGCGGGGGTCGGATCGGTGTGCGTGTCGTGGTAGATCCCGTCGTGCTCGGCGCCCCCGGCGACGTGCACGTACGCGACCCGGTCCAGCGGCAGCCGGTCGAGCAGGTCGACCGGATCGGTGCCCCGGTTGCGTGCGTTGGCGTACACGTTGGCGATGTCGAGCAGGAGCAACGCCCCGGTCCGGTCGAGGATCTCGGTGAGGAACTCCGCCTCGCCCAGCTCGTCGTCGGGCCAGTCGAAGAGCGCGGCGATCGGCTCCAGCGCCAGCGGCACCGGCAGCTCCGCCTGGGTCCGGGTGACGTTCTCCACCAGTGCGTCGACCGCGTCGCGGGTGCGCGGCACCGGCAGCAGGTGACCGGCCTCGACCCCGCCGGCCCGGACGAACGCGATGTGCTCGCTGACCAGCGGGGCGTCCAGCAGTTCGGCGACCCGGGCCAGGTGGGTGACCCGGTCCGGCTCGACCGGCTCGGCGCCGCCGAGCGACAGCCGCACCCCGTGCGGTACGACCACGGTCCCGCGCTCGCGCAGGGCGGTCAGTGCCGCCGGTGGTGGCCCCTCGGCGGCGACGCTCTCGGCGACCACCTCGACGAAACGGAGTCCGGGCAGCTCGGCGACAAAACCGGAGATCTCCGGTCGCCACCCGATCCCGACCCCGTACGCGGGTAGGTTCATCCGCCGCAGCCCCCGCCTCCGCCGCAGCCTCCGCCACCTCCGCAGCTACTACCACCGCCACCGTCGCCGCTGCTGCTACCCCCGTCGCCGGAGTAGCCGCTGCCGCCGCTGCCGCTGGCGAGGTTGCGCTGGACCTCCGCCTCGGCGGCGAAGCTCGGGTCGAGGGCGTAGAAGGCGGCACCGCCGAACAGCGCCACACCCATGGCGGCACTGGTCGAGCCGTAGGTGTCGTACGACGGGTGGGAGCTGGGGGACAGGTGCTCGTGCTGCCCCTTCATCGTCCGTACGGCCCGGCGGGCGGCGCGGGTCTGCCTCGGTGTCGAGCGGAGCAGGATCAGGGTGGTCAGCGCGAGCGCGATGAGCACGATGAGCAGGAAGATCACCGGCTTGCCTCCGGTGACCCCGGCGATGAACCGGACCACCCCGACCGCCAGCAGGCCGAGCAGCAGCAGCGGGAAGAGACGGGCCGCCCGGCGTTGTTCCGTGGTCGGTGCGAGTCCGGTGTGTTCGAGCTGTCGCCGGATGCCGTGCAGGGCGGCCCGTACCCGATCGTCGGTGCCCAGGTCGCGGGGCCGGATCCGTCGCCCGGCCGCGTTGTAGACGGCCTGGTCGAGCTGGGTGGCGCCGGTCGGCATCGGACCGGCGGTGGTGAGGGCGCGGCCCTGGGCGGTGGTGTCGACCGAGCCGGCGGCTCGCAGGCCGCCGAGCGAGGCGTACACGGCGAGCCGTTCCCCGCCGTTGAGGTAGGCGGCCTGTTCCGGGATCAGTTGGCTCGTCGCCAGTTCCTGCCGGCCGGCGAAGACGATGGAGCGTTGTACGACGGCAGCGAGGATCAACAGGCCGGCTGCGGCCACGTACAGGAACAGGAAGGTGGGCCCGGAGATGCCCCAGGTGTCCGCCGGGGCCGCGGCGTCGATCAGCATGGCGTCATTGTGGAACAGGGCCGCCACTGCCGCCACAGCCGTTCAGCCGCCGCCGCTCCCACATCCACCACCGGACCCAGAGCCACCGGATCCGTAGTCGGGGGGTCCACCGCCGTCGCTGCCGATGGCACCGCTCGGTGCGGGGGGTGTCGAGCCGGCGGACGCCGACCCGTGCTCGTCCTGCGCCTCCTGCGCCATCTCCGGGTCCAAAGTGGACATGACCGACATGCCGAACAGTGCGACGGTCATCGCGACCGTGTGGGTGTCCTGTCCGCCGAGGTCCGGGTTCGCCGACGTGACCAGGTGCCGGTGGCCGCGCCGGAGCTGGACGAGCATGGCCTCGGCGGCGCGGCTGCGGCGCGGGATCTGGGAGACCAGCAGCAGGTACGCGAGCATGACCAGGAGGAGCGCGACCCAGAGGTGGTCAGCGGGTACGTCCCGGACGAGCCCGATGGCGAGCCGGGCGACGCCGAGGGCCAGCAGCCCCAGCAGGAGCCACGATCCCCGGCGGGCGGATTGTCGTACGTCGCGGCCGAGCAGCAGGTTGGCCTGCTCCAGGCTGCGTTTCACCTCGGCGACGGCGGCCAGCACCTCCGGATCGGCCCGCAGCCACTGCTGGGACAACCCGCTCCCGGCCGCCGCGTAGACCGCCCGGTCCAGCCGGCTCGCGTCGGGCGGGAGGGGGCCGGTGACGGTCAGCCGTCGGTCCGTGGTCACGCCGACGGCGTCCGTCCGGCGCAGCGCGGCCAGGGAGGAGTAGACCGTCAGCCGTTCCCCGCTGTCGAGGTAGGCGGCCTGGGCCGGGGTGATGTCGGTCAGCCGTAGGCCGGGAGGCTGGCTGAGGGCCCGGCGCCGGTGCAGCAGCGCGCCGACGAGGATGATCGCCGCCGCGGCGAGGTAGTACCAGGTGAAGAGGGGGACTTGCCACATCGGTGAGCTACTCCTCGTCGTCCGGGGAGGTGAGGGCTCTCAGTGTGCGCCTCCGCCGCCCGCAGGTCGACGTACCGCCTCCTCGACGAGGTCGAGGACCGGGCCGAGGTCGCCGGCGGGGCGTCCCATGGCCAGGTGCAGCACCAGGCCGTCGTAGGCGAGTTCGAGGAACTGGGCCAGGACGTCGATCGGTACGTCGTCGCGCAGCACCCCGGCGTCGCGCTGCCGGATCAGCCGGTCCCGGGTGGCTCCGGCGATCGCCGCCGAGCGTTCGGCCCACCGCTTGGCGAACTCGGGGTCGGTACGCAGCCGCCGGGACACCTCCAGTTGGCTGCCGAGCCAGCCGGCGGTCTCCGGGGAGCTGGCGCTGGTGAGCAGGTCCCGCATCACCTGGACCAGGCCGTTGCGGGCGACGGTGGAGACCATCGCCACCGCGTCGTCCTCGGCGACGGCGAGGAAGAGGGAGTCCTTGTCCCGGAAGTGGTGGAAGATCGCGCCCCGGGAGAGGCCGGTCGCTTCTTCCAGCCGGCGGACTGTGGCACCCTCGTATCCGTACCTGGCGAAACAGGCCCGCGCCGCCGCGAGGATCTCGTGGCGGCGAGCGTCGAGCTGGTCCTGGCTCACTCTGGGCACCGGTCGATCGTGTCAGGTGCCGGTGCGCGATGCAAACCGTACGTACGGCTTGGTTTCGGCGGTTCGGGATAGGGTGCCGCCCATGACCCCACCCGACGCGCCGCCCGCCCCGCTGACGGTCGCCGCGATCCAGGCCCAACCGGTCCCCGGGGACCTGGCCGGCAACACCGGGACCGCCGCCCGACTGGTCCACCGGGCCGCCGACGAGGGCGCGGGGTTGGTCGTACTGCCGGAGTTGTTCCTCCCCGCGTACCATCCGCCGACCCTGCGGGCCGACCCGGCCGGAACCGACCTGGCCGCGGTCGACGGCGGCCGGATCGACGACCCCCGGCTCGATCCGCTGCGGGACGCCGCCCGCGACCGCCGGGCCGTGGTGGTCGTCGGCGCCGCCATCCGGTACGCCGACACCCGTCGCACCTGCGCGTCGGTGGTCGTCGACCGCTCCGGTACGGCCCACGCCGCCTACGACAAGCAGCACCTGTGGGGGCCCGACGAGCGGGAGTTGTTCGTCCCCGGCGGACGCGGCGCCACGCTGACGGTCGACGGATGGCGGCTCGGCCTCGGCGTCTGTTACGACGGCTGCTTCCCGGAGCACGCCCGCGCCGCCGCCGGTGACCGGGCCCACGGCTACCTCTGCCCGAGCGGTTACGTCACCGGTTCGGCCCACCGCCGCGACCTCTACTACGCCGCCCGCGCTCTGGACAACACCATGTACGTCGCCTTCGCCAACTCGGTCGGCGGCGACCAGCCGTGGCGGTTCAACGGCGGTGCCGCCCTGTACGACCCGGAGGGTCGGGTACTCGGCCGTGGCGCCGACGACGGGGAGGCGGTGATCGTCGGAGTTTTCGACCCGGCGGAGTTGGTCCGGGTCCGGTCCACCCACCGGATGCTCGCCGACCGGCGGGCCGAACTCGGCGGCGAACGTGCCCTGCTCATCGGCTGATTCACCAGTCACCTACCGGGAAACCTGTTAACACATGGGGTCTGTTGTCGGACACCCCGATTCCCGTAGGGTGCGCGAGTGCCACTGCTGCTCCTCGACCTGGACAACACCCTGCTCGACCGGGCAGGACCGTTCCGTGCCTGGGGGCAGCGTTTTCTGGCCGAGATCGGGGCACCCGACACGGACATCGACTGGCTGCTCTCGATCGACGCCGACGGGCTGACCGACCGGTGGGACGTGGCGGACGCGATCCGGGACCGCTACCGGCTGCGTACCTCGTCGATCGACCTGGTCGAGGCGCTGCACGACGGGGTGGTGGAGCACATCCGGCTCGATCCGCTGATCGCCTGCGCGCTGCGGATCGCCGACGACGCGGGCTGGGTCCCGGTGGTGGTCAGCAACGGCAGCGTGCGCCAGCAGGACGCGATCATCCGGAAGACCGGGCTCGACCGGTACGTGGCGGACTGGGTCATCTCCGAGGAGGCCGGGGTCAGCAAGCCGAATCCCCGGATCTTCGTGCTCGCCGCACAGCGGGTACGGATGCAGCTGCGCGGCGCCTGGGTGGTCGGCGACAGTCCCGAGGCGGACATCGGCGGGGCGGCGGCGGTCGGCCTGCCCAGCGTGTGGCTGCACCGTGGCCGAAGCTGGATGGAGTCCCGGTTCGCGCCGACCCGTACGGCCGACGGCCTCATTCCCGCCGTCTCCGCCGTACTCGCCGGCTGAACCGGATCACCTCCCGGCCGAGCCGAATTAAATCGTTTGACGGCAGGCTCGGTTGCCGGTGAACATGTTCCCGTCACGCCCGCAGGTGCCCGGTGAATCCGGGTCGGGGAGAGAAGGAGGTCGAGTAATGGCTGTCGTTGTCGCGCGCCCCTACCCGCCTTCTTTCACCTCGATCAAGGGATTCCTACCTTGCGTGAGCACGACCATGTCCCATCGGCGCGTGAGCGCCGTACCCGTCGCTTCGACGACGACGAACCGCAGTTCCTGAAGCGGTCCCGGCACCCCGTGCCGGGTGCCGGCTTCGACACCAACACCGACACCGACACGCCCGACGTCGGTGACCGCTGGTCGAGCTGGGACCAGGCGGTACAGGGCCCCGAGCCGCACCCGGAGTGGCTGGTCACCGAGCTGGCCGCGGTCGACAGCGAGCTGGGCGTACTCAAGACCGGCAAGGAAGCCGACGTACACCTCGTACGGCGGCACGTACCCGACACCGACCGGTCCTGCCTGCTGGCAGCCAAGCGCTACCGGGACGCCGACCACCGGCTCTTCCACCGCGACGCCGGTTACCTGGAGGGGCGCCGGGTCCGCCGCTCCCGGGAGAACCGGGCGATGGAGGGACGGACCGCGTTCGGTCGGCAGGTGATCGCCGGTCAGTGGGCCGCCGCCGAGTTCGGCGCGCTGGTCCGGCTCTGGGAGGTCAGCCAGGAGTTGGGCAGCATCGCGGTGCCGTACCCGGTCCAGTTGCTCGGCACCGAGCTGATGCTGGAGTTCGTCGGCGACGCCGAGGAGGGGCAGGCCGCACCCCGGCTCGCCCAGACCCGGCCGGAACCGGCCGAACTGCGCAGCCTCTGGGACCAGCTCCTGGACGCACTCATGGTGCTGGCCCGAGCGGGACTGGCCCACGGCGACCTGTCGGCGTACAACCTGCTGGTGCACGACGGCCGGTTGGTGCTGATCGACCTGCCCCAGGTCGTGGACGTGGTCGCGAACCCGCAGGGCCGGGACTTCCTGGCCCGCGACGTGCGGGTGGTGTCGAACTGGTTCGGGTCGCGGGGGCTGCCGGGCGACCTGATCGACCCGGTCGGCCTGACCGCCCGGTTGCTCGGGGAGGCGGGGATACGGTGACCGGTCCCGGCCCGGCGCCGGACGGCCAGGTGGCCGGTCCGGCGCTCGGCCGTCGGATCGTCGGGGGAGTGGTTACCGGCGGTAGCCGCTCCGCCCGTTACTGGAGGTAGCTCTCCACCTCGTTCTTGCTCCGGTCGCCGACCGTCTCCGGGTCGCTGCCGGCGCTGCGGGCGGCCCGCCGGCGACGGAGCAGGTCCCAGCACTGGTCGAGGGACTCTTCCAGGGCACGCAGCCGTGCGCGCTCCTCGTCGGTGGTCTTGTGGTTGGCCTGTTCCTGGCTGCGGAGCTTGTGCTCCTCGTCGACCAGTTCGTTGATCCGGCTCAGGATCGTGCTGTCGTCCATGCGGAGAGCCTGTCACAGGCCCGGCGGCGGCGTCCGTATTCCCCGGCCCGGGTGTGCTTTGCCACCGGCCGCGCGGGCCGTCCGGTTCCCCGCTGTACGCAACCTTGGCGCCGGCCGTGACTTTGCTAACGATCCCGGCCCGGTCGGTGATGGTTCGTGACCTCGCAGGCACTGTTGACCGGTGACGGAGAAGACCCGGTTCGGCAAGGCAGCGAAGCTCCTGTTCTACGGCGTACTGGCTGGTGCGGTGCTTGCCGCGTCGGCACTGCCGGCCAGCGCGCTCGCCGGTGTGGTGCTCAAGGCGGCCAGCGACTCGTACGAGGATCTGCCGACGGATCTGAAGGTGCCGGCGACCGCGCAGCGCTCGTACCTCTACGCCAACGACGGCAAGACGCTGCTGACGACCTTCTACGACGAGAACCGGGTCGACGTACCGATCACCGAGATCGCGACGAGCATGCAGCAGGCGATCGTCGCGGCCGAGGACACCCGCTTCTACGAGCACGGCGGCGTCGACCTGCGCGGTGTGGTCCGGGCGTTCGTGGCGAACCAGAACAGCGGTGAGGTCGAGCAGGGCGCCTCCACGCTGACCATGCAGTACGTCCGCAACGTGCTCAAGTCCGACCCGAACCTGACCCCGGAGCAGCGGGCGGCGGCCACCGCCGAGACCAAGGGTCGCAAGATCCAGGAGATGCGGTACGCGGTCGCCCTGGAGAAGAAGATCTCCAAGCAGGAGATCCTGGACCGCTACCTGAACATCGCCTACTTCGGCGCCGGTGCGTACGGGATCGCCGCCGCGAGCCAGCGCTACTTCGGCAAGGCCGCCTCGGCGTTGACGCTGTCCGAGTCGGCGTTGCTGGCCGGTCTGGTGCAGTCGCCGGACTCGGACAACCCGATCAGCGGGGACAAGCAGGCGGCGCTGGACCGGCGGTCGTACGTCCTGGGCGCGATGGCGAAGATGAACGTCATCACGGACGCCGACGCGAAGACCGCCGACGCCGAGGAGCTGGTCCTGCACCCGACCCAGGCGCCGAACGACTGCGGCGGCATGCCGGCCGGGCACGACGACTGGGGTTTCTTCTGCGACTACTTCCGGCAGTGGTGGAACGCCCAGCCGGCGTTCGGTGCCACGGTCGACGAGCGGCAGCAGGCGCTGCGTCGCGGTGGCTACACGATCGTCACGTCGCTCGACCCGAAGGTCCAGGCCGCCGCGTTGCAGCAGACCCTGACCGTCTACGGCTACGGCAACAAGCGGGCCACCCCGATCGCGGCGGTCCAGCCGGGCACCGGACGGGTGCTGGCGCTGGCGGTCAACCGGCACTACAGCCTCGACCCGAACCCCAACGGGCAGCAGAACTATCCCAACACGGTGAACCAGCTCGTCGCCGGTGGCGGTGCGATCGAGGGCTACCAGGCCGGTTCGACGTTCAAGATGTTCACCATGCTGGCCGCGCTCGAGTCCGGTCGGAGCCTCGACACCGGTTTCGTCTCCCCGGCGAAGTTCCCCAGCAAGTATCCGGACGGCGGGCCGAACAGCTGTAACGGCGTCTGGTGCCCGGAGAACGCGAACCCGGACTGGATGGACGGTTACCGCAACATGTGGACCGGCTTCGGTCGGTCGGTGAACACCTACTTCGTCTGGCTGGAGCAGCAGGTCGGTGCGGAGAAGGCGGTGGAGATGGCGCAGCGGCTCGGGATCCAGTTCCGGGCCAAGTCCGACGCCGACCTGGCCAAGGACGGTGCCGACGGGTGGGGCGCGTTCACCCTGGGCGTCGCCTCGACCACCCCGCTGGACCTGGCCAACGCGTACGCGACGATCGGTGCGGACGGGGTCTACTGCAAGCCGTTGCCGGTCAACTCGGTCACCGGCCCGGACGGGGTCAAGGTCGACGGGATCGGGCCGTCGTGCAACCGGGTGGTGAGCGCGGACGTGGCTCGGGCGGCGGCCGACGCGGCCCGTTGCCCGGTCGGCGACCAGTCCAGCCTCAACACCTGTGACGGTGGCACCGCGGAACAGGTCTCGGACATCCTGGGCGGCCGTCCGGTCGCCGGCAAGACCGGTAGCTCGGAGGAGAACGCGACGGAGACCTTCGTCGGTTTCACCCCGCAGCTCGCGGTGGCGGGAATCGCGGCCAACCCCGACGACCCGGGCGACCACGTGGGTTCGGCGGTCCAGTCGAAGGTTGTCGACGCGGTCGCCCGGACCATGGCCGCCGCGTTGCAGGGCAAGCCGAAGACGGACTTCACCGCGCCGAGCAGGGAGATCGCGTACGGCAGCGACGGCCCGAACCAGCCGCCGAAGCAGAACCCGGACCCGAACCCGAACCCGGACGGCGCCACCACGAACGGGAACGACACCCCGCCGGCCGACACGAACCAGCCCGGCAACCCGGGGCGCCGCAACCGCTGACCCGTCGATCGTCGGCAGAGCTGCCCGGAGCCTCCCGCTCCGGGCAGCTTGCTGTGGTGCCACGTCCACCGCCGGACGGGCTGCGCGGACGGCTCGCCGCGGGCCGGTACGTGGATCTTCGCCGGTGGGGGCGGTTGTCGTATCGACATCTCTCGTTGACACGCCGGAAATTTGTTTCTATGGTGGGCGACAGGAAAGCGCTTTCCTAAGGATCTTTCCCCGGATCAGCCACTCGCGCAGCCCGTACCGCATCAGTCGTGACCCGCCCGGCGCGGACCCGCCGCCGACCCCGCGGCCGGCTCCGGCCTGCCCGCAGCGCGCCCGACGGCCCCCACGGCCGGGTCCACGGGCGGGCCGATGGTTGGCGCCCGTCGCCGGGCGGTCCACCACCCGGAAGGCGGAACCGTGACCGCACCCACCCCCACCCCGAACACCCGGCGGCGAACGTCGCGCTGGTCTGCCCTGGCCGCGGCCGGGCTGGCAGCCGCGCTCGCCACCGCCCTGGTCGTCACCACCGGCACCGCCCAGGCGGCACCGCTGTTCGGCGACAACTTCGACGACGGCAACCACAACGGCTGGAGCAGTTCCGGCGGCTCCTGGAGCGTCATCACCGACGGCACCGGCGTGCTGCGCCAGGCCAGCACCGGCGCCGACGCCCGGGTCCGGGCCGGCACCGCGAGCTGGACCAACTACACGGTCACCGCGCGGGTCAAACCCACCGACTTCGGCACCGGCGACCGGCTGGCCGGGGTTGCGGCCCGCGCCCAGGGCAGCGGAAGCTACTACTACCTCGGTGTCCGCGCCGACGGTGCGGCCGTCCTCGGCAAGCTCGCCGCCGGCACCCACACGATCCTGGCCAGCGCGCCGCTGCCGGTCACCGTCGGCACCTGGTACGCGCTGAGCCTGGCCGTCAACGGCAGCACCCTGACCGGCCGGGTCAACGGCGGCAGCCCGCTGACCGTCACCGACACCCAGTTCGCCAACGGCCAGATCGGCCTGTTCGGCCGGTACGCCGCAGCCAACTTCGACGACGTGAGCGTCGAGTCCGGGCCGCCGGGCCCGACCCCGTCCACCCCCGCACCGACCACCCCCGGACCGACACCCACCACCCCGACGCCCACCACCCCGGCGCCGACCACCCCGGTACCGACCGGCACCCCGACCGCCCCGGTCACCGGGCGGGCAGACGGGTTCGCCAGCGTCAACGCGCTCGGCCAGAACGGCACCACCGGTGGCGCGGGCGGTCCGGTGGTCACCGCCTCCACCACCGCGCAGTTCCTGGACTACATCGCCCGCCCCGGCCCGTACGTGATCCAGGTCGTCGGCACGATCACCCTGCCCACCGGCACCAGCGACGGCATGCACAACGTCACCTCGGACAAGACCATCGTCGGGGTGGGCGCCAACGCGGTCCTGTCCGGCGGCGGGCTCAACATCGGACTGCCGGTCAGCGACACCATCACCTCCCCACCGGCGGACGCGGTCCACAACGTCATCATCCGCAACCTGCACCTCACCGGGGCGACCGACGACCTGCTCAACGTGCAGATGTTCAGCCACCACATCTGGATCGACCACAACGAGTTCTCCAACGGCGACGACGGCGCGGTGGACATCAAGCGCGGGTCGGACTTCGTCACGGTCTCCTGGAACAACTTCCACGACCACGACAAGACCCTGCTGCTCTCGCACGACGAGGACGCCGGGGCGCAGGACATCGGCCGGCTGCACGTCACGTACCACCACAACTACTTCAACCGCTCCGACCAGCGGCATCCACGGGTGCGGTTCTCCGACCTCACCCACGTCTACAACAACTACTACTTCGACAACAGCTACGGGGTCGCGTCCACGTACGACGCCGGGGTGCTGGTCGAGGGGAACTACTTCTACAGCGTGAACAACCCGGGCCGGGTCGAGTTCAGCGGCGACCTCGGCCGGATCGTCGAACGCGGAAACATCCTCGTGGACTGCAACCATCCGATCGAGACCCGGGGCGCGGTCACCGAGCCGAGCACGTACTACAGCTACCGGCTGGACAACGCCGCCGACATCCCGACCATCGTCCCGGCCGGTGCCGGGGTGGGAAAGCTGGGCTGAGCCGATGAACCTCCACCACGGCACCAGACGGACGACACCGCTCACCACCGCCCTGGGCGGGGCCCTGCTCGCCCTCCTGCTGGTGGCCACCGCACTCGCGGTCACCACCGGTTCCGCGAGAGCGGCGACCCTGTTCACCGACAACTTCGACGACGGCAACTCGACCGGGTGGACCGCCTCCGGCGGAAGCTGGAGCGTGGCCACCGACGGCAGCCCGGTGCTGCGCCAGTCCGGCACCAGCGCCGACGCCCGGTCCCGGGCCGGTGCGACGAACTGGACCGACTACACCGTCCGGGCCCGGGTCAAGCCGACCGCCTTCAACGGTGCCAACCGGTTCGTCGCGCTCACCGCCCGGGCCCAGTCCGCGACCAGCTACTACTACCTCGCCCTGCGCAGCAACAACACGGTCGAACTGAAAAAGCTCAGCAACGGTACGTCGACCACCCTGGCCAGCGCCTCGGTCACCGTGACCGCCGGCACCTGGTACGGGCTGAGCCTCCAGGTCAGCGGCTCGACCCTGACCGCTCGGGTGGACAACGGCCCGGTACTGACCGCCACCGACGGCCAGTACCCGACCGGGCAGGTCGGGGTGGCCACCTTCTACGCCAGCGCCCACTTCGACGACGTGCTGGTGGAGACCGCCTCCGGCCCCACGCCGACGCCCACCACCGCCGGACCGACCCCGACCACGCCCGGTCCGATCCCGTCCACTCCCGTACCCACCACTCCCGCGCCGACCACGCCGCCGCCGACCGGTAACCCGGTTCCGGGCCAGCCGGACGGTTTTGCCGGCGTCAACGCGCTCGGCCTGAACGGCACCACCGGTGGGGCGGGCGGCCCGGTGGTGACGGCCACCAACGCCACCGACTTCCTGAACTACATCGACACCATCGGACCGCTGGTGATCCGGGTCCAGGGTGTGATCCGGATCAGCAGCAAGCAGGGCGTACGCCCGAACAAGACGATCATCGGGGTCGGCGGGAACGCCGAGACCACCGGCGGTGGGCTGGACATGTACCGGTCGTACAACGTGATCATCCGCAACATCAACTTCACCAACGCCGAGGACGACGCGGTCAACGTCGGGCAGGAGTCGCACCACGTCTGGATCGACCACAACCGGTTCGCCGGTGCGGTCGACGGGTCGGTCGACATCGTCCGGGGAGCCGACTACGTCACCGTCTCCTGGAACCACTTCGACCACTCCGACAAGAGCATGCTGATCAGCCACTCCGACGGGGCCGGCTCCACCGACATCGGGCACCTGAAGGTGAGCATCCACCACAACTTCTTCGACCACTCCCGGCAGCGCCACCCCCGGGTCCGGTTCGGTGAACCGGTGCACGTCTACAACAACTACTTCCTCGGCAACGACCTGTACGCCGTCGCGTCGACCGAGAACGCGGGTGTGCTGGTGGAGGGGAACTACTTCGAGAACGTGCCCTTCCCGATCTACTCCGCCAGCGGTTACGCCGACAGCGGTCCCGGTCGGGCGGTGCAACGCAACAACATCTTCGTCAACTCCGGCGTACCGGAGACGTCCGGGACGGTGGTCGAGCCGAGCACCTTCTACGCGTACCAGTTGAGTCCGGCGGCGGGTGTGCCGGCCTCGGTCACCGCGGGCGCGGGGGTGGGGCGGATAAGCGGCTGACCCGGTCCGGCTCCGGCGTACGGGAGGTCCCCGCGTACGCCGGAGCCGGAGTCACCGGTGGTGGACGTCTCCGCCCCGGCGGGCGCGGGCAGCGTCGGTCCGTACGGCGGGTTAGCCTCGTCCGGTGACCGGACAAGCCACCTCGAACCCGCCGTCCTCGCCGTTCACCGCGGCCTTCGTCGCCGACCCGTACCCGACCTACGCGGCGCTGCGGGAGGCCGGGCCGGTGCACCGGATCCCACTGCCGGACGGGACGACCGCCTGGCTGGTGACCCGCTACGCGGATGTACGCGCGGCCCTCGCCGACCCGAGGCTCTCCCTGGACAAGGCGAACTCGGACGGTACGTGGCGCGGCTTCTCCCTGCCCCCGGCGCTGGACGCGAACCTGCTCAACATGGACCCGCCCAACCACACCCGGATCCGCCGCCTGATCAGAGTGGCCTTCGGCCCGCAGCGGATCGCCGACCTGCGCCCGAGGGTGGAGGCGGCGGCGGAGGAACTGCTCGACCGGATCGCCGCCGACGGCCGGGCCGATCTGGTTGCCGACTACGCCGGCCCGCTGCCGGTCACGGTCATCTGCGACCTGCTCGGGGTGCCGGCCGAGGATCGGGCCGCGCTGCGCGGGTGGACCGACGTGATGCTCACCCCACCGGCGGACGACCCCCGGGCCGCCGGCCGGGTGGTGGTGCAGTTGCAGGAGTTCATGGTCCGGCTGATCGCCGAGAAGCGCCGTGAACCCGGCGACGACCTGCTCTCCGCGATGATCGCCGCCCGGGACACCGGTTCGGACGGCGGCACCGACCGGCTCAGCGAGGACGAGCTGACCTCGCTCGCCTTCCTGGTCCTCTTCGCCGGGTACGAGAACTCCGTACACCTGATCGGCACCGGCATCCTCGCCCTGCTGCGCCACCCCGAGCAGGTCGACGGCCTGCGCGAGGCACCCGAGGTGCCCGCCGCCGTGGTCGAGGAACTGCTGCGGTACGAACCGCCGTCGCCGGTGGCGCTGCGCCGGTTCCCGGTCACCGAGGTGGAGATCGGTGGGGTGACCATCCCGGACGGGGCGACCGTGCTGCTCGGGGTGGCCGCCGCGAACCGCGATCCGCGCCGGTTCGACAACCCGGAACTGCTGGACGTGTCCCGGCCAGACAACGGGCAGTTGACCCTGGGCCACGGCATCCACTACTGCGTCGGCGCTCCGCTCGCCCGGCTCGAACTCCAGGTCGCCGTCGGTGCCGTGCTGCGGCGCTTCCCGAAGCTGGCGCTCGCGGTCGACCCGGCCGAACTGGCCTGGCGGCCCAACTTCCGTACCCGTGGTCTGCGTAGCCTGCCGGTCACTTTCTGAAGGATGCCGGGGGCGGCCGGGCGATTGAAACTCGATCGAGCACAGTGGATGCTGTAACGGCGTCTATCGATGTCGATCAGCGGAGGTCCGCATGCGCCGTTCCCCGTTCCTCGCCCTGCTCGCGGTGGTGCTCCTGCTCGCCGCACCGACAGCCGCCCAGGCCCGACCCGCCGCCCCTGAAGCCGTCGACCCGGCCCGGGCGGAGGCGATCCTCGCCGACGTACGCACCGCCGGCACGGTCTGGGGATTCGATCCGGCCCTCGGCCGGATGACCCTCACCGTCGACGACACGGTCGGCGCCGAGCGGGTGGCCGCGCTCCGGGCGACCGCCGACCGCGCCGGTGCGGTGGTACGCCACGAGCCGGGCCGGTTGACCACCCTGATCGCCGGGGGGCAAGGCATCCAGGTCAACAGCGCGGGGCGGTGCTCACTGGGTGCGAACGTGCGCAGCGGCAGCACCCACTTCTTCATCACCGCCGGGCACTGCACCATCCTCGGCGGCACCTGGTACGCCCAGGGCAACCAGGCGCCCGTACTCGGCACCCGGGTCGGGACCAGCTTCCCGGGCAACGACTACGGCCTGGTCCGGTACACCAACGGGGCGATCCCGCACCCCAGCGCCGTCTACACCTATCCCGGCCTGCTGCCGTCGAGCGGGATCGCCAACGCCTACGTCGGCCAGCGGGTCTGCCGCAGCGGCTCCACCACCGGGGTCCGGTGCGGGACGGTGGTCGCGCTCAACCAGACCGTGAACTACTCCCAGGGCTCGGTGCACGGGCTGATCCGTACCAACATCTGCGCCGAGCCGGGCGACAGCGGCGGGCCGCTCTACGACCCGGCCAACGGCAACGTACTCGGCATCCTCTCCGGTGGCAGTGGCAACTGCACCAGTGGCGGCACCACCTACTACCAGCCGATCGCCGAGATTCTCGCCGCGTACGGCGTGACCCTGCCCTGACCGGCAGGTCCTACGGAACCGGGCCCGCACCCATCACGACGGATGGGGCGGGCCCGGTCACTCGGTGCCTCGAACGCCGCCGGCTGGACCGGCCGCGCCTGCGGCACGGCTAGCTGGCGATCATCCGACGCAGGACGTACTGCAGGATGCCGCCGTGGCGGTAGTAGTCGGCCTCGCCCGGGGTGTCGATCCGTACCACCGCGTCGAACTCGACCCCGGTGTCGGTGCTGACCCGGACCGTACGCGGGACCTCGCCGTTGTTGAGCGCGGTCACCCCGGTGATGGTGAACGTCTCGGTGCCGGTGAGCCCCAGGGTCTCGGCGGTCACGTCGACCGGGTACTGCAACGGGAGCACGCCCATGCCGATCAGGTTCGACCGGTGGATCCGCTCGTACGACTCGGCGATGACCGCCCGTACGCCGAGCAGCATGGTGCCCTTCGCCGCCCAGTCACGCGACGAGCCGGAGCCGTACTCCTTGCCGGAGAGGATGACCAGCGGTACGCCCGCCTCCTGGTAGGCGACCGACGCGTCGAAGATCGAGCTCTGGTCACCGGTCAGGTGGTTGACCGTGAAGCCGCCCTCGACGCCCGGCACGAGCTGGTTGCGCAGCCGGATGTTGGCGAAGGTGCCCCGGATCATCACCTCGTGGTTGCCCCGGCGGGAACCGTACGAGTTGAACTCGTGCCGGGCCACGCCGTGGTCGGCCAGGTACCTACCGGCCGGGGAGTCTGCCTTGATCGAGCCGGCCGGCGAGATGTGGTCGGTGGTGACCGAGTCGCCGAGCTTGGCCAGCACCCGCGCGTTGGTGATGTCCACGACCGGCTGCGGCTCGCGGGCCATGCCCTCGAAGTACGGGGGCTTGCGTACGTAGGTCGAGTCACCGGCCCAGGCGAAGGTGTCACCGGTCGGCGTGGGCAGGCCCTGCCAGCGCTCGTCACCGGCGAAGACGTCGGCGTAGTCGGCGGTGAACATCTCGCTGCGCACCGCGCTCGCGATGACCTCCTCGATCTCGGTCGAGTTCGGCCAGATGTCGCGCAGGTAGACCGGCTGACCGTCGGAGCCGAGCCCGATCGGCTCGTTGGCCAGGTCGATGTCCATCGTGCCGGCCAGCGCGTACGCCACCACCAGCGGCGGGGAGGCGAGGTAGTTCATCTTGATGTCCGGGTTGATCCGGCCCTCGAAGTTCCGGTTGCCGGACAGGACCGAGACGACCGACAGGTCACGCTCGTTGACCGCGTGGGAGACCGCCTCGGGCAGCGGGCCGGAGTTGCCGATGCAGGTGGTGCAGCCGTATCCGACCAGGTGGAAGCCGAGCTTCTCCAGGTACGGGGTGAGGCCGGCGCGCTCGTAGTAGTCCATGACCACCTTGGAGCCCGGGGCGAGGGTGGTCTTGACCCACGGCTTGCGGTTCAGACCGCGCTCGACCGCGTTGCGGGCGAGCAGGGCCGCTCCGATCATCACCTGCGGGTTCGAGGTGTTGGTGCAGGAGGTGATCGCGGCGATCACGACCGCGCCGTGGTCGAGTTCGAACTCGGTGCCGTCGTCGCCGGTGACCGTGATCGGGGCGGTGGCCCGTCCCTTCGCGCCGGTCGCGGCCGAGATCAGGTCGCGGGGCGCGTCGTCGGGGTCGTTGATCCCGTTGGCCGGCGGGTCGCTGGCCGGGAACGACTCCTCGCTGGCCTCGTCGGCCGGGCCGTGGGCGACCGGGTTGTCCTCGCCGACGTAGTTGATCAGGGCGGAGCGGAACATCGTCTTGGCGTTGCCCAGCGGCACCCGGTCCTGCGGGCGCTTCGGTCCGGCCAGCGACGGCTCGATGGTCGACAGGTCGAGTTCGAGCCGCTCGGAGTAGTTCGGCTCGGCGGCCGGGTCGTGCCAGAGGCCCTGCTCCTTGGCGTACGCCTCGACCAGGGCGACCTGCTGCTCGCTGCGCCCGGTGAGCTGCAGGTAGCGGATGGTCTCGGCGTCGATCGGGAAGATGGCGACGGTGGAGCCGTACTCGGGGGACATGTTGCCGATGGTGGCCCGGTTGGCCAGCGGCACCGCGCCGACGCCGGGGCCGTAGAACTCGACGAACTTGCCGACCACACCGTGCTTGCGCAGCATCTCGGTGATGGTGAGCACCAGGTCGGTGGCGGTGGTGCCGGTCGGGGCCTCGCCGGAGAGCTTGAAGCCGACGACCCGGGGGATCAGCATGCTGACCGGCTGGCCGAGCATGGCGGCCTCGGCCTCGATGCCGCCGACGCCCCAGCCGAGTACGCCGAGGCCGTTGACCATCGTGGTGTGCGAGTCGGTGCCGACCACGGTGTCCGGGTAGGCCTGGCCGTTCCGCTCCATGATGGTGCGGGCCAGGTACTCGATGTTCACCTGGTGCACGATGCCGGTGCCCGGCGGTACGACCTTGAACTCGTTGAACGCGGTCTGGCCCCAGCGCAGGAACTGGTAACGCTCGCGGTTGCGCTCGTACTCCAGTTCGACGTTGCGGGCGAACGCGTCCTCGCGACCGAACAGGTCGGCGATGACCGAGTGGTCGATGACCAGTTCGGCCGGGGCGAGCGGGTTGACCCGGGTCGGGTCGCCGCCGAGGTCGCGTACGGCCTCGCGCATGGTGGCCAGGTCGACGACGCAGGGGACCCCGGTGAAGTCCTGCATCAGCACCCGGGACGGGGTGAACTGGATCTCCACGCTCGGGTCCGCGTCCGGGTCCCATCCGCCCAGCTCACGGATGTGGTCGGCGGTGATGTTCGCGCCGTCCTCGGTGCGGAGCAGGTTCTCCAGCAGGATCTTCAGGCTGTACGGCAGGCGGTCCTGACCGGCCACCTTGCTGATCTTGAAAATCTCGTAGCTCGCGTCTCCGACGCGTAGCTGGCTCTTCGCACCGAAGGTGTCGAGGCTCGCCACGTCGTACTCCTTCACGCTGTGTTCGTTCCGGCCGATGCCTTCCGGCCGAAGGGCGACCGTGAATAGTCCTGAGCAGTCTTTCGTATGTGTTACCGCCACGCGCGGCTTAGGTAACACTTACCAACCGGCTCCTCCGGCTATTCAAACCGTACGTCCGTCTTGCTACTGACGCAAGCCGGCCCGCACCGAGTGGCGGGCTCCGGACACCGGAGGGCGGCGGAGGGTCGGACCCGGTACAGGCGTCGGTGCTAGGGTGCCGCGAGTGACCGACGCAACCGTCCAGCTCGCCGCCCAGCCACGCATCGACACCGTGGCGACCGGATTCTTCACCGACGCCCGGCGACTGCGCAGTGACTACGCCGGCATCGCCTGGATCGGCGGTCAGCCCGACGCCGACACCGGGCTGATGGGGCCGGAGTACAAGCGCCGCCAGGTCGACTCCCGGCTCTTCCTGCCGGACACCCACTGGTACGACCTGGACGCCCTCGAAGACGTCGAGGTGCAGCTCAGCGTCGGCCTGCTCCAGATCCCCGGCACCGCCCAGGGCACCCAGGGCCTGGTCGGGGCGATCGCCGACCCGGTGGTGGAGTTCTACGAGCACCCGGACGGCGGCACCGGTGTGGGCCTCTGCCTGTGGGTGCACGGCGACATCTGGTCCAACGTCGGCCTCTCCTACCGGGTCACCGTCCTCTGCGCCCCGGACGCCGTACGCGAGCCCGGTGCCGAGAGCGACGGGCTCGTCACCGCCAACCCTGCGGTCGGTGGCGCTGACGGCGACGGCGGCGGCTATGGCGGTGGCGACGGTGGCGGTGGTGGTGGCGGCGGCTACTAGCGCCGAACGCCACCTCCGCGTCGTAGCGGACACGCCGAGGGGCCAGCTCGATGAGCTGGCCCCTCGGTCCTACCGTCCTGCTATTCGGTTGTCACCTCGTCAGGCCGAGTAACCGCGGGTGGCGATCCAGTTGGCCATGTCGATGGTGCTCATCCAGTACGACGAGTTGTTCGGGTTGGCCGAGTCGGAGATCTTCACGGCCCGACCGTCATCGCGGTAACCGACCACGGCCAGGTAGTGGCCGCCCTCGTAGGAGTGCGAGACCCCGTCGGTGTCGGTCCCGGTACCGATGATGTTGGCCACCACGGCACGGTTGTCGTCGACCGCGCGCTTGACGTCAGCCTGGAGCTTGTCCATCTGCTCCGGCTTGGCCTTGCTGTCCGGGATCGCGGTGGTCTTGTACTTGTCGCCGCCGACAACCTCGTTCAGCACCCGGGTGGTGTCCTCGGCCGAGGGGGTGCCCTCGACGGTGGTACCGAGCTTCTTGGCCAGCTCGTCCTGGGTCAGGTGGTGCCCGTCGGCGCTCAGCGCGTTCCGGGTCGCGGCCGGACCACACCAGTAGAAGTTCGGCTGCGCCTGGTAGTCGTTCTTGAGTTCCTTGGCCGACATGGTGCGACCGGCGTCCTTGCCGTGACCCTTGTCCTTGTCACGGTCGGCGTCCTTGCCGTGACCGTTGTCGTCGTGACCGCGGTCCGAGGACACGTGGGCGACGGTGGTCATGGCCGGGGCCGGCTGGGCGGCCGGAGCCGCTTGCGCGGTGGCACCCAGGGGGCCGGCGATGGCGCCGCCGACGAACGCGAGGCTTGCGGCGGTCAGTGCGCCCTTACGAACTGCGGAGGTCTTTGCGATGGCCGGTAGCCACTGACTAAAGGTAGTCATGATGGTTGCCTTCCAGTGGGGGTGTCCCGTAGCTGGGGGAGAAGCACGGGGCTGAGCCACACGCCCGGCCGGTGGGGGCTGGTCGGACGTGCTCGGGGATGTAACCGGTCCGGCCCGTCGTGCATTCCGGGGTTGCGTCACCCGGGGGCCGGTCACGGAGGCGACCCGCTCGGGGTGCTCCGGTGTTCAGGGGGATGTAACCGGTCCGGCCCGTCAATCATTCCCGGGGGGCTGGCCACCGGGGGGCCGGTCCAGGAGATCACCCGGTCGGGGTGCTCCGGCGTACGTGTGTATAACCGATCCGGGGGCCTCGGCATTCCGGGAGATGGCCGCCCCGGCCAGTTGATCAAGCCAATCCGTGTCCCGGGCCGGGGAGGGTCCGGGACATACCCGACATTGGGTCGGATACGGCTCAGTCTTCCTTGGCTCCCAGGGCGTTTGCCTCCGCGTGCCGGTCACGCAGCCGGGTACGGATCTGGTCCGGCGTGTACGCCCGGCGACGCCGCTCCGCCCGGGCGATCATCACCCCGGTGGCAGCCACACCCACGACACTTGCCAGGCCAACTATCTTCCACCAGCGCATCCGCCTAGGGTAGTCGAGTGGTCGATACGAGCATCAGCCTCGATGAGGCCGTCGACGTGACCCGTACCGGGGATCTGTGGGTGTTCCGGGGACGGAGCATGCCGGACCGGGCCATCCAGCTCACCACGAACAGTCCGGTCAACCACGTCGGCATGGCCGTCGTACTGGACGACCTGCCCCCGCTGATGTGGCACGCCGAGCTGGGCCGGTCGTTACCGGACCTGTGGTCGGGCACCCACCAACGCGGAGTCCAACTGCACAACCTCCGCGACGCCGTCTGCGTCTGGGCGAACCGGTACGGACAACGCGCCTGGCTGCGCCAACTGGAGCCGCCCGCCGGTCGCGAACTGGAGGACGCTGTCCTGCGTACGATCGCCCGGCTCGACGGCACCCCCTTCCCCTCCACCGCCCGGATGGCCTGGCGCTGGCTGCGCGGCCGCGTGCCGGACGTACGCCGGATCGGGGTGTTCGGTGCCGGTGGGCGCGATGGGGCGCCCGTGCCGATCGAGCCGGACGGACCGGCCGAGGCGCGTCGCCGGGAAAGTGAGCTGGAGACCGCCTACTGCGCCGAAGTGGTGGCCGTGACGTACGAGGAAATGGGTCTCCTGCCGACCGGCCGGCGCCCGAACTGGTACGACCCCGGCCGTTTCTGGAGCGGCGACGACCTCGTCCTCGCCAACGGCTCCCGACTCGGTACGGAGATCACCGTCGAGATACCGCCCCGCTGACGATCCGGCGGTTGCCGCCCACGGGGTGGACCGTCAGCCGCGCCGGGCGCCGTCGGGCCAGAGGACGGTCACCGGCAGCCCGCGTTCCCGGGCGGCGCGTACCACGTCGGCGGTGTCACCGACGTGGACCGAGGGGCGGCCGTCCCAGACCGCGAACAGCAGCTCGCACCGGTTCAGCAGCTCCACGCTCGCGGCCATGTACGCCTGCCGGTCCGACCGGTCGTACGGCATGTAGTCCACCCGTACCGCCCGTTCCAGCAGCTCGTCGAAGGTGGCCCGGTTGTCCCGCTCGACCGCGCACTGCCGGTAGTCGGCGGCCGGGATCACCGCCTCGTAGGTCCCGTGAAGCGCCAGGATCTCCCGAGCGAAGAGCTGGTCGGCACCGTTGGCCAGGCAGGTTATCCCGTGCAACCCCGGCCCGGCGTACGGCAGCAGATGCTCGGCGAGACACGCGGCGACCAGTTCGGCGGTGCCGTTGGCGAGGATCACGTGACCGGTGACCCCGATCCGCGGCATGGCACACCGTCCGTTCGTCGTCACGCCTCACGCAGCCGTACGATCCGGAACCCGGCGTCGGCCAGGATCGTGGGCATCGCCCGGATGACGTCGTGATTGCGCTCGCGCATCTCCGTACTGAGCTTCTCCCAGGCGACCAGCGCCGGATGCAGCCGTCGGTCGTCGTCGCGCGGTTCACCGTAGCGCCAGCCGGCGGCGGTCCGCTCCGCCATCCAGCGCCGGTGTTCCAGCACCGCCAGCCGGATCACGTCCGGCTCGGTCAGGGTGTACTCCTCGCCCGGCCCGACCCGTGGCGACAGGACGCAGCCCAACTCGCGCAGCTTGCTGCCGAAGTCCTCCGCCTGGGCCCGGTTGGCAATCCGCAGCGACTCCGTCAGCGACTCCCACGCCACCAGCGTCGGGGTGTTCTCGGGGCGCTCGCCGCGCCGCAGCCGCGCGGCGACGTAACTCTCGTGGATCACCCGGGCGAGGTCGTCCCCGATCAGCTCCGGGTCGCACGCCGCCCGGACCACGCCGTACAGGCGCAGGGTGCCGGACAGGTCGTCGAGCAGCCGCTCGCCCGAACCGCCGAACGCCTCCCGGAGACTGGCCAGCCGGTCCAGCCGGACCACCACCGAGCCGGGTGCGCCGTGCCACAACTGCTCGGCGGTCAGCGCCGTCTTGAGCGCCCGTTGCTCGTCGTCGTAACAGATGAACACCCGGTCGGGCGGCATCGGGAACCCTCCGGCGGCGAGGAGTTCGGTCAGCCCTCCGTCGTACGCGGTGATCCGGCAGATCCGGGACAGGAAGGGAAAACGTTCGACGAGCTGGTCGTGTGCCCGACCGGCCGCCTCGTCGACCAGGGCGACCGGCACCGGTCGCTCGTCGCCCGGATCACGCAGCCGCCACCGTCGGGCCAGTTCGACCAGTACGGAGCGGCCGAAGTTGGTCGCGCCGACCACCACCACCCGTGGGGGTTCACCGTTGACCGGCACCGGCGGCTCCTGGCTCAGCAGCTTGCGCGCGGCCAGGTCGTCGATGTGGAAGAAGTCCACCCGGGCGCCGGGCTGCCCGGCCAGGCCGAGGTGCCGGGCCTGTAGGGCGAGGCAGAGTTCCGGGTCGGCGACCTCAGCGTAGACGGAGAGCGGGCTGCGCCGGCCGTACCGCCCGTGCCGGGCGGCGGCGAGCGCGATCGCGGTGTTGGCCGCGCTGTCGTCGGTGCAGGCGTACAGGGCACGGGCCCGTCCGACCCCGGCCGCCCCCAGCACGTCGGGGTCCCGGGCAGCCCTCGCGATCCGGCGGGTGTCCGGCTCGGCGGCCACCGCACCCGAGGGGACCGACACCACTCGGTCGCCGCCGGCCCGCAGCCGCCGGGCGAGGGTGTTGGCGATCAGGCCGTCACCGCAGACGATCACGTGGTTGCGGGCCTGGCGGACCCGCAGCCGTCGCAGTTCGGTCTGGAAGACCAGGCGGCCGGCCTCGATGAACGCGTAGACGGTGACGGCGGGGGCACTGAACCGGGCGATGTTCAGCAGCGCTGGGAACGGCCCGCCGTCGTCCAGCGGCGGTGAGCCGAGCACGAACAGTTGCAGGTCGTAGTAGAGCAGGTCGGACGGGTGCGCGCGTACGGGCGGCTTGAGGGTGAGGAAGTACTCCTGCAGACCCAGGTAGCCGCAGACGAAGGAGGCCACCCCGATCAGGGCGAAGAGCACCCGCAGCACGTCCATGGTCGGGGCGCGCGGGGGTTCGCCGAGGCTCCTGCCGGGCACGACGCCTCCCGTGGGGGATCGGGCATGAACGCAGCGTCATCGTACCGTTGCGGCTCGACCCCACGGAAGATCGTCAAGCGGCGGGAACCCGTCAGCCGGGCAGCCGGTGACCCGCCTCGCGCTGGGCGGCCAGCCAGGACTCCACCTCGTCGGCCCGCCGGGGCAGACCGGCCGACAGGTTGACCGCGCCGGCCGGGGTCACCAGTACGTCGTCCTCGATCCGGATGCCGATCCCGCGCAGCTCCGCCGGGACCAGTTCGTCCTCGGGCTGGAAGTAGAGGCCCGGCTCGACGGTCAGCACGTAGCCCTCGCCGAGGTTCCCGTCGCGGTACGTCTGCTTGCGGGCGTTCGAGCAGTCGTGCACGTCCATACCGAGCATGTGCCCGAACCCGTGCAGCGTCCAGCGCCGGTAGACCGTCGAGGTCTCGTCCATCGCCTCGTCCACGCTCACCGGCAGCAGCCCCAGGTCGGACAGACCCTCGGCGAGGACCCGCATGCAGGTGCGGTGTACGTCCTTGAAGCTCACACCGGGCCGGATGAACTCGATCCCGGCCTGCTGGGAGGCGTACACGATGTCGTAGACCTGGCGCTGGAGCGGGGTGAAGGTGCCCGAGACCGGCAGCACCCGGGTGACGTCGGCGGTGTAGAGGCTGCGCCCCTCCACCCCCATGTCCATCAGCAGCAGCTTGCCCGGCTGGGTCACGCCGGTGTTGCGGACCCAGTGCAGGATCGTCGCGTGCTCGGCCGACCCGACGATCGAGCTGTAACCCACGTCGTTGCCGTCGTGCCGGGCCCGGAGCGCGAAGATCCCCTCCAGCAGCCGTTCGGTCACCGGCCGGTCCGCCGGCAGCACCCGGGCGACGTCCTCGAACCCGCGTACGGTGGCGTCGATGGCGTCCTGGAGCTGGGCGATCTCCCACTCGTCCTTGACCAGCTTCAGCTCACCGATCACCGCCGCCAGCTCCCGGTCCCGGCCGAGCTGCGCCGTCGCCTGGTCGCCGGTGGCGGTCGGCGGGTCGTACGGGCGGACGGCGGCGTCGACCGAGGCGTCCAGCCCGCGCAGCACCCGGGTACGCCCCGGCGCGCAGTCGGCCAGCGCGGCGGCCAGGTCGGTCAGGGGTGCCGTCTCGACCCCCAGCTCGGTCGACTTCTCGGCCAGGGTGTGCCGGCGACCCACCCACAGCTCGCCGTTGCGGCTGCGGAAGAACTCGTCGGTCTCCTTCGAGTTGCGCGGCTGGGTGTAGAGGATCGCGTCGTGGCCGGACCCGTTCGGGCGCAGCACCAGCACGTCGTCCGGGTCGTGGTCACCGGTCAGGTACGCGAAGTCGCTGCCCGGCCGGAACGGGTGGTCGGTGTCGTTGGCCCGTACCTTCTCGGTCCCGGTCGGGATGACCAGCGTCTCGCCGGCGAACGCGGCAGACAGGGCGGCCCGGCGCTTGGCGTGGTTGGGCACCTCGGGACGGGGGCTCACGGACAGGGCGGAGTCCCGCCAGCCCTCCCGCATGAACGCGAGGAACTTCTCCGGGTAGTCGGGATCGTGCGACTCGATCCGCGCGGTCTCCGCCGTGTCCTCGTTGCGCTCGTCGCTCATGTCCCGCTCCTCCCAGGCCGATCCATCTCCAAGACGGTACCGCGCAAGCGCGGTCCAGATCTCCCAGCGGTGCCGGCACGCGCGCCCGAGCCGCGTGGAAAGATGACCGCCATGTGCGGACTCCTGGCCTTTTTCAGCGCGCGCGGCGACGCCAGCGCGCACCGAGACGCCCTTGCCGGCGCATTGGAATGCCTGCACCACCGGGGACCGGACGAGACCGGGGTGGAAGTCATCGCCGACCCGTCCGGTACCCGGGCGGACGCGGTCTTCGCGCACAAGCGGCTGTCGATCATCGACGTGGCGCTCAGCCACGAACCGCTGCCCTACGCCGACGGCCGCTACCTGCTGACCTTCAACGGCGAGATCTACAACTACCTGGAGCTGCGCGAGGAGCTGGCCCGGGACTTCGGCGCCCAGTTCGCCACCCAGGGCGACGGCGAGGTGATCGTCGCCGGCTTCCACTACTGGGGCGAGCAGGTGCTCACCCGGTTGCGGGGCATGTTCGCCTTCGTGATCTGGGACCGGCAGGAGCGGCGGGCGTTCGGCGCCCGGGACTACTTCGGCATCAAGCCGATGCACTACCTGGAGACCAACGACGGGGTCTACCTCGCCTCGGAGAAGAAGGCGCTGCTCCCGTTCGCGCCGGCGGCGCACGCCGGTGACGCCGGGGTGGACGCGGCGAACCTGTCGCACTACCTGACCCTGCAGTACGTGCCCGAGCCGGGCACCCTCCACCACGGGATCCGCCGGATCGGGTCGGGGGAGTACCTGACCTGGGTGCCGGGGGGCCGGATCGACGTACGTCGGTGGTACCGGCCGGTGTTCCGGCCCGCCCCGGTCGACGACCAGCAGCGGCTCTACGACCAGATCCGGGAGACGCTGCGCGAGAGCGTACGGATGCACATGCGGGCCGACGTGCCGGTCGGGTCGTTCCTGTCCAGCGGGATCGACTCGACCGCGGTGGTCGCCCTGGCCCGGGAGTTCAACCCGAACATCCTGACCTTCACCGTCGGCTACGACGTGCCCGGCTACTCCGAGATCGACGTGGCCCAGGAGTCGGCCCGGCACCTCGAGGTGACCACCATCCCGACCAAGATCGGGCCGCAGGACATGATCGACGCCCTGCCGAAGATCATCTGGCACCTGGACGACCCGGTCGCCGACCCGGCCCTGGTCCCGCTCTACTTCGTCGCCAAGAAGGCCGCCGAGCACGTCACGGTGGTGCTCTCCGGCGAGGGCGCGGACGAGTTCTTCGGCGGTTACACGATCTACCGCGAGCCGCTCTCGCTCGGCGCGGTCAACGGCCTGCCCGGCGGCATGCAGAAGGGCCTGCGCGCGGTCTCCAAGGCGATCCCCCAGGGGGTCAAGGGCAAGAGCTTCCTGGAGCGCGGCACCACCCCGATCGAGGAGCGCTACTACGGCAACGCGCGGATGTTCACCGAGGAGGAGAAGCAGAAGCTGATGCGCCGCTACGACCCGAGCGTGCGCTACACCGACGTGACCGCCCCGATCTACGCCGAGGCCACCGAGCTCGACGACGTGACCAAGATGCAGTACATCGACCTCTACACCTGGCTGCGCGGCGACATCCTGGTCAAGGCCGACCGGATCTCGATGGCGCACTCGCTGGAGGTACGGGTGCCGTTCCTGGACCGGGAGGTGTTCGAGGTCGCCGCCGGCATCCCGGTCGACCTCAAACTGCCGCCCCGCTCCGACGCCACCAAGTACGCCATGCGCCAAGCCCTGCGCAACGTGGTGCCGCCGGCCATCGTCAACCGGCGCAAGCTCGGCTTCCCGACCCCGACCCGGGTCTGGCTGCGGGGCGAGATGTACGAGTGGGCCCGGCACATCCTGTCCACCTCCGGTGCGGGCGACCTGCTCGACCTGTCGTACGCGATGCGGCTGCTCGAGGAGCACAAGCGCGAGGAGGCCGACCACTCGCGCAAGGTGTGGACCGTACTGATCTTCTGCATCTGGCACGCGATCTTCGTGGAGCGCTCGCTCGACCCGGGCATCCAGCGCAACCAGTCGGCCCTGCTCACCAAGCCGGTGGTCGGCTCGATGGTGGCCTGACCCCGCGGGGCAGCACCACGGCAGGCGGTGACGAGTACGGACCGGGCCCGGCGCGATGTGCGCCGGGCCCGGGCCGCTCCGTGGGGAGGAGTTACGGGCTGCTGCAACTCACCGTCGGTGAGGTGTTGGTGGCCCCGGTACTGCCGGTGAAACCGAACGTGGCGGTGCCGTTCGCGGCCAAGTTCCCGTTGTGTCCGGCGTTACGTACGGTCACAGCCGATCCGCTCTGGGTGTAGGTCCCGTTCCAGAGACTGCCGATCGTCTGACCGTTCGCCCAGGTCCAGCGGGTGGTCCAGCCACTCAGTGCCGAACTGCCGGTGTTGCGTACCGTGACCTCGCCCTGGAAGCCCCCGGACCAGCTCCCGGTCACCCGGTAGGTGGCCGAGCAGCCGGCGGTGCCCGGCGGCGGGGTGGTCGGGTTCGGCGGCGGCGTCGTGGGGTTCGGCGGCGGGGTGGTCGGGTTCGGCGGGGGCGTGGTCGGGTTCGGCGGCGGGGTGGTCGGGTTCGGCGGGTTCGAACCGCCCGGTCCGACCCCGGTGACCTCGCCGTTGCCGCCGTCGAAGACCACGTCCGAGCAGCCGAAGAAGTTCTCCTGGCTGTCCGAGCGCACCCAGCGGGAGTAGATGATGTGCCGCCCGCTCTTGCCGGTCGGCAGCTGCCCGCTGAAGTAGTAGTGCCCCTCGTTGGTGCCGACCCCGCCACTCTGCGGCGGGTTGGTCACCGTCAGGAACGGCTCCTCCAGGTCACTCCAGGCCAGCGCCCGGGTGGGGCTCCAACTGTTCTTCGTGACATAGAAGTAGAAGGTGCCCGGGTGGTGGGCCCAGTTGCTGTACTTGAAGTTGAAGTTGCCACCGGCGGTCAGGTGGGTCAGCGGCCAGTCGTTGCGGGCCAGGTTGTAACCGCTGAAGCTGGCGTTGCCGCCGCTGCACAACTGCCCGTCGGAGACGAAGCCGGTGGTCCGGCCGCCCGCGTCGGAACGCAGCACGCTGAACCAGTTGTAGAGCGAGTTGGCCCCGCTCTGGTTGACCGCGGCCGCGCAGGCCGGGTTGTTGGGCTGGATGTCGCCGCGCGGGCTGAGCCCGTCCTTCCAGCACAGGAAGGTACGACTGCCGGGTGCCATCGCGGCACCGTGGGCGAACGCCGCGTTGGGCGTCACCACCGTGACGATGCCGGCGGTGAGCATGGCCGCGGCGGCGAACACCGCGACTCTGCGGAAGGGTTTCACCGAGTACTCCTTAACTTTCGGGCTAGAGCCGCAGGCGGGTGGGTACGCCGGTACTGCGGACAACCAGCGGGTCCCGCGGGGTGCGGGCACCCGGGTCGGACCGCTGGTCGTGGTGTCGTGCGAGCCGCTCGCGGTGGTGGTGATGATGATGGGAGAGGACGCGGCGGGCAGGCGGCGACACGGGACCCGGTCCGATCACGGACGGGTGTGCTGCTCGCGCGGCCCCCTGGCGGCATCCGGCACGGCGCGTTAGCCCCCGCGCTGTCCCGGTACGCGCCAGTGCATCACGGATCCGTACCCGATGCAATAGGTGGGCATCGATTGGAATCCGGTCCACCGGACGCCGTTGACCCGGCCCGACCCCGACCCGGCATGCTGTCCGGGCAGGATCTCGACACGAGGAGGAACCCATGGGGTACGCGGTGGTGCTCGGCGAAGCGCTGGTCGACCTCCTCGACGGGGAGGCCGACGGGCAACCGGTCTACCGCCAGGCGATCGGCGGCGCCCCGCTGAACGTCGCCGTCGGGGTCGCCCGGCTCGGCGCCCCGGTGGAGTTCGTCGGGTCGGTCGGCGACGACGTACTCGCCGGGCGGATCCGGGACTTCCTTCGCGATCGCGGCGTCGGGCAGCGCGGGACGGTGACCGTACCGGTGTCGACCACCCTCGCCGTCGCCACCTTCGCCGGGGCCGAACCCGACTTCCGCTTCTACGGCGAACCGCCGTCCTACGGGCTGCTGACGGCCGACGCGCTCGACCCGACCCTGATCGGGGAGGCGGCGGTGCTCTACTGCGGCTCGATCGCCCTGCTCCGTACGCCGGTACTGGCCGCCGCCCGGCGGGCCTGGTCGCTCGCCACCGGCCGGCGGGTCTTCGACCCGAACGTACGCCCCCGGCTGATGCCGGACGAGGGCGCGTTGGACGGTTTCCGGGCCGTGGTGGCCGAGTTCGCCGCCACCGCCGACCTGGTGAAACTCAGTGCCGTCGACGCCGACCTGCTCTATCCCGACGAGCCGGTGGACCGGGTGACGGCGCGGCTGCGGGCGCTCGGCGCCGACGCGGTGGTGCTCACCCGTGGGCCGGAGGGGGCGCTGGTCTGCGCCGGGGCGGACACGGAGCCGGTGGCGGTGCCCGCGCCGGTGGTCGACGCGGTCGACGCGACCGGGGCCGGTGACTCGGTGATGGCCGCCCTCGTCGCCGACCTGCTCCTGAGCGGCCCGCCCGCACCGGGCGGCTGGCCGGCGCGGGTCGCGTACGCGCTCCGGGTCGCCGGGCTGGTCTGCGAGGCGCCCGGCGGGGCGGTCGCCATGCCGAACCGGGAGCAGGTGGTCGCCCGGTTCCCGACCGGGTGACCCGGATCGGCGACGGTCGGAGGGGACGATCAGGTGTCGCCGGAGAGTTCCGCGTAGCCGAGCCGGATCGCCGGCAGGGTCACCGTCGGGGTGAACGGAGCCCGGGAGGCGACCCGCTCGGCGGGAGCGCCGTCGGCGTGCCCGTCACGGATCAGCCAGGCCAGGGTGGCGAGCTGTTCGTGTTGTGCGCGTACGCCGTCGATGCCGAGGATGCCGCCGTGCCCCGGCACGACCATGGTGCGTCGGGTCGCCAGGCGCAGCAGTTCCGCGACCGTCTCCGGCCACTCCAGCGGGTAGCTGTCGTCGAACGACGGCGGGCCGCTCTCCTCGACCAGGTCGCCGGCGACCAGCAGGTCCGCGTCGGGCACGTGCACCACCAGGTCGCCGTCGGTGTGCCCACGTCCGAGGTGCCGCAGGACAACGGTACGACCGCCGATGTCCAGGGTGGACTCCAGGTGCACCGGGTGGCTGGGCGCCAGGATCGTGGTACGGGACAGCTCGGCGGCGAGCACCGGTTCGGTTTCGCGCATCTCGTCGTACGCCTGCTGTCGCACCAGCTCGGGATGGTCCCGCAGCCGGGCCGCGGCGGCCTGGTGGGCGTAGATCGGCCGGGCCGGCTCGCCGGCCAGCGTGGCGTTGCCGAAGCAGTGGTCGAAGTGGTGGTGGGTGTTGACCAGGGTCCACGGGTACGGCGTGATCGTGCGTGCCGCCGCCGCCAGCTCCCCGGCCTGGGTCGCGTTCGACAACGTATCCACCAGCAGGGCTTCGCCGTCGCCGACGACCAGGGTCACGTTGACCGCGAGTGCGGGATGGCGCAGCAGGTAGACCCGCTCGCCGATCTCCTCGAATTCGATAGTCATGGTGTGCGCGACGCCCTTTCCACGAACCGGAGCCGGTCGACCAGTGCCCGCTCCACCCGGCCCTTCGCCACGGTCGCCGAGCCGTCGGTCACGCTCACGTCGAAGTGCAGCCGCCGGCCGCTCACCTCGGTCAGCCACGCCTGGGCGACAACCGTCCGGCCGACCGGGGTGGGCACCGTGTGGTCGAGTTCCACCCGCAGACCCACCGTGGTCATGCCGGGCAGCATCCGGGTCGCGGTGGCCGCCACCGTGGCCGCCTCGGCCAGCGCCAGCACCCTCGGGGTGCCGAGTACCGGCACGTCACCGGAGCCGACCGCCAGGGCGGTGTCGGTGTCGGTGACGGTGAGTTCAACCCGGGCGGTCAGGCCGGGCGCGAAGCCGGGATCCGGCGGTTGTTCCATGGGTGCAGCTTAGGCCGTGACCCGGCGCCGGATGATCGGCATGCCGGCCGTGTCCCGCCGCCGGTCGCAGCGGCACAGCCGGTCGTGTCCCACCGTCGGTCGCAGCGGCGCCCGGTCGTGTCCTGCCGCCGGATGACCGGCTCGGCCCGGCGACCCGGGTGCCGGTCAGCCGGCGTTGCGGGCGGCCCGTGCGCGGGCGGTGAGTTCGGCGGCGAGCGCCCACGCCTCGGCCAGGTCCCGGTCCAGGGCGGCGGCACCCGCCCCACCGGCGGTGTCGGCGTGTACGGTCGCCAACCGCAGCCGCCGTTGCAACGGCCCCTGCACCACCCGGACACTCTGGATCCGCGCGTACGGCACCACGACGAGCTGGCGGGTCAACAGCCCGCTGCGGACCGCGAACACCCGGTCGGTCAGCCCGGCACCGAGCACCGGCTGGGCCAGCGGATGCACCCAGCGGGCCCGCCGGGGCGGCGGCGGCAACGGCACGCCGAGATCGACA
The DNA here is from genome assembly GCF_053601675.1 of Micromonospora sp. NPDC004704. Classification (NCBI taxonomy): domain Bacteria; kingdom Bacillati; phylum Actinomycetota; class Actinomycetes; order Micromonosporales; family Micromonosporaceae; genus Micromonospora; species Micromonospora sp. NPDC004704. The sequence goes on from NZ_JBSGCD010000012.1 coordinate 174,678, forward strand.
CCGGGCAGCACCTCCGCCATGATCATTTGCCCGGTTCGCAGGTCACCCACCGGCAGCAACTGGTCGGCGCGCTGGTTCGCGTCCGCCTCGACGGAGAACCCGGCCACCTCCAGCCGCAACCGCAGCCAACCCTTCATCCGCCAGAGCAGCGGCCAGGTCGCCCCGACCGCCTGCAACCGGTCCAGCGGTACGGTCTGCGCGCGGGTCTCCAACAGGCCGTGCCGTACGCGCAGGCGCCCGGCACCGTCGCCACCCTGATCGGCTCCGACCCCGCCGCCGGTGTCGTCGCGGGCGAGCTGGAAACTCCAGTCGGCGAGGACCCGGCGCAGGGGCTGCAGGAGCACACCGGCCATCGCGGTCAGCGTGCTGGCCACCGCGATGAACGACCAGGACCCCTCGTTGAGGAACTGGATCACGACGAACGCCACCCCGAACGGGAGCAGCATCGCCTGCGGGGTGAGCAACTGGCTGATCAGCAGGTCCCGGTTGGCGACCGAGTGCAGGTGCCGGCGGGGCATCTCGACCGGCGTCGGTGACTCGACCCGCTCGACACCCGGCCGGGCCGGTGCGGGCGTACGGGCGGCGAGGCCGAGCAGCCGTTCCCGCAGCGCGACCGCGTCGGCCACCGCGACGTACGCCAGCGGTGCCTCCGTCTTGCCCCCGCCGACCACCTCCAGCCGCAGTTCGGCCAGGCCGGTGAGCTGTGCGAGCAGCGGACGGACCACCTCGACGGACTGGAGCCGCTCCAGCGGGATCGCCCGGGTACGCCGCCACAGCAGGCCCTCGTGGATCCGCAGCTCCCGGCCGACCACGTGATAACCGGTGTTGTACCAGCTCACCAGGGAGAGCACGACGGCGCCGAGCAGCAGCACCGTGACCATCCCGGCGTACCAGCCCAGTCCCACCCGGCCCAGGGTCTGCCAGGAGAGCGCGGCGACGATCACCACCAGGGAGTTCGCGCCGTGCAGCAGCGGACTCAGTGGATGCAGCCGCTGCCGAGGCTCGACCAGCGGTTGCTCGGTGAACGACGGCTCGGTGCGGGGTGGCGCGGTCGCGGGTGGCTGGGCGAGCGGCGGTTCGGGTACCGGCGGCTCGGTCACAGTCCCTCCGCGCGGTCTTCGCCGAGCGCGGTGAGCCGGTCGCGCAGCCGGGACGCCTCGGCCGGACGCAACCCCGGCACCCGGGCGTCGCTCGCCGCGGCGGCGGTGTGCAACTGCACGGTGGCCAGGTCGAAGGCGCGTTCCAGGGGACCGGCGCTGACGTCGACGAACTGCATGCGGGCGTACGGCACGATCGACAACCGGCGGACCAGCAGGCCGTGCCGGACCAGCAGGTCGTGGTCGCGCTCGGCGTACCCCCAGGCGCGTACGGCCCGGACGATGGCAATGGCCCGCCAGCCGGTGAGCAGCGCGGCCAGGCCCAGGGCGAGCCCGAAGAGCCAGTGGCCGGTCAACGCCCAGCCGACGCCGAGCGCGGCGAGCACCACCACCATGCCGGCGGCCAGCCGCAGCAACTCGACCCAGATCAGGTCACCGGAGACCGGCTGCCACCGTACGGTCTCCGGCCACGGCTCCAGCGGGCTGGTCGGACCGGCTGACGGGCCCGGCTGGTCCGGTCCGGCCGGTTGCGGTGCCGGGCCGGGTCCGCCCGGGTGGCTCACCGGGTCACCAGGCGGTGCCGGTGACCGCCGCTGGCCGTGGCACGGCCCCGGAGGAGATCGTTTTGCTCGCTCACGGTTCGAGCGTAGGCGATGGGTCCACCGGTGCCACCTCACGCAGGAAACCGCGCGCGCCAAGGAAGTCGCCGAGGCTCTGCCGATGGTCGGCACAGGCGAGCCAGGTCTTGCGTCGCTGCGCGTCGTGCAGCCGGGGATTGTTCCAGCGCAGGGCCCAGATCGCCGTCGCCCGGCAACCCTTCGCCGAGCAGACCGGGATCATCGGGGACGGCTCGGAGTCGGTCACCCGGCGAGTGTACGGAGGCACGGCGCACGGGTCGGGGCGTGCAGCGCCGGTCGCGGCGGGGTGTGTCGAAGAAGACGGCGCCTGTCGAAGGGGACGGCGTGCGTCGAGGAAGGCGGCCCGGACACGGCAAGGGCAATAAGATCGCCGGGCGACCACGGGGGGAGCCGCCCGGCGACGGCTGAATCGTACACGTCACCTGCCCCGTCCTGTCTACCCGCGCCCGACGTTTCGCGTTCCGCCGGTGGGCGGCGGACCGCCGCGGCGCGGCGGTCCCCGGTTCCGCCGCGACCGGCCCGCGATAAAACGTCTTCTCGCCACCCGGTCACTCAGCCGGACGTGCGAGGCTTGGTGCGGCAGTCCCTCGCCGAACTTTTCGATCACGCGACCCCGCTGTGGAGGACCGGTGGCCCAGCCGACCACGCCCGATGCCCCGACACCGACCGAATCCGCCAACGGCGGCCCCGCCAAGGGCACTACCCCGGCGGAGGATGCGACCCTGCTCGAACGCGCGTTGTTCGAGGTCAAGCGGGTGATCGTGGGTCAGGACCGGATGGTGGAGCGGATGTTCGTCGCCCTGCTCGCCCGCGGGCACTGCCTCCTGGAGGGGGTGCCCGGGGTGGCCAAGACCCTGGCGGTGGAGACCCTCGCCAAGGTCGTCGGCGGCACCTTCTCCCGGGTCCAGTTCACCCCGGACCTGGTGCCGGCCGACATCGTCGGCACCCGGATCTACCGGCAGTCGAGCGAGAAGTTCGACGTCGAACTCGGTCCGGTGTTCGTCAACTTCCTGCTCGCCGACGAGATCAACCGGGCCCCGGCCAAGGTGCAGTCGGCGTTGCTGGAGGTGATGTCGGAGCAGCAGGTCTCGATCGGCGGGCAGACCCACCAGGTGCCGAACCCGTTCCTGGTCATGGCCACCCAGAACCCGATCGAGCAGGAGGGGGTCTACCCCCTGCCCGAGGCGCAGCGCGACCGGTTCCTGATGAAGATCCTGGTGGGCTACCCGACCGACGCCGAGGAACGCGAGATCGTCTACCGGATGGGGGTCAGCCCGCCGGAGCCGGTGGCCGTGTTCAGCCCGACCGAACTGATCGCCCTGCAACGCAAGGCCGACCAGGTGTTCGTGCACAACGCGCTGGTCGACTACACCGTACGGCTGGTGCTGGCCACCCGTACGCCGGCGGAGCACGGGATGCCCGACGTGGCGCAGCTCATCCAGTACGGCGCCAGCCCGCGCGCCTCGCTCGGCATCGTCCGGGCGACCCGGGCACTGGCCCTGCTGCGCGGGCGGGACTACGCGCTGCCGCAGGACGTGCAGGACATCGCCCCGGACATCCTGCGCCACCGGTTGGTGCTCAGTTACGACGCGCTCGCCGACGACGTGCCGGCCGACCACATCGTCGGCCGGGTGATGTCCACGATCCCGCTGCCCTCGGTCACCCCCCGGCAGAACGCCGCCCCGGTGCCGCCCACCCCCGCGCAACCGGCCGGTGCCTGGCCCGGACGGTTGCCGTGACGCCTGCCGCCGCCGGACCGGCGACGTCGGGCGCGGGATCGGCGGCCTCGGCGGCCACCTCGGCGCGGGCCGATGCGGTGCTTTCCCGGTTGCAACTGCTGGTCACCCGCAAACTCGACGGCCTGTTGCAGGGGGACTACGTCGGCCTGCTGCCGGGGCCGGGCAGTGAGGCGGGGGAGTCCCGGGAGTACCGCCCGGGTGACGACGTACGCCGGATGGACTGGCCGGTGACGGCGCGGACCACCCTGCCGCACGTCCGGCGTACGGTGGCCGACCGGGAACTGGAGACCTGGCTGGCGGTGGACCTGTCGGCCAGCCTCGACTTCGGCACCGGGCAGTGGCTCAAACGGGACCTGGTCGTCGCGGCGGTGGCCGCGGTCGCGCACCTGACCGTACGCGGTGGGAACCGGATCGGCGCCGTCGTCGGCACCGGTGGCTTCGGCGGGACCACCCGTCCGGTCGCCGGCCGGACCGGGACCCCCACCCCGCCGAACGTGCTCCGGCTGCCCGCCCGACCGGGCCGCAAGGAGGCGCAGGTCCTGCTCCGGGCGATCGCGCACACCGAGATCAAACCGGGTCGCAGTGACCTGGGCGCCCTGGTCGACATGCTCAACCGGCCCCCGCGCCGCCGTGGGGTGGCGGTGGTGATCTCCGACTTCCTGTCGCCGCCGGAACAGTGGGGCCGGCCGGTACGCAAGCTCGCCGTCCGGCACGACGTGCTGGCGATCGAGGTGGTGGACCCGCGCGAACTGGAGCTGCCCGACGTCGGGGTGCTCGCGCTGGTCGACCCGGAAACCGGCCAACTGCACGAGGTGCAGACGGCCGATCCCCGACTGCGGCGTCGGTACGCCGAAGCCGCGTCGGCCCAACGGGCGGCGATCGCCCACCAGCTGCGCGCCGCCGGGGCGGCGCACCTGCGGCTGCGGACCGACTCAGACTGGCTGCTGGACATGGTGCGTTTCGTCGCCGCGCAGCGGCACGCACGTACCAGGGGGACGACTCGATGATCCGTTTCTTGCAACCGTTGTGGCTGCTGGCGTTGCTGCCGGTGCTCGCCGTCGCCGGAGCGTACGTCTGGCGGCAGTTGCGCCGCCGCGAGTACGCCGTCCGGTTCACCAATGTGGACCTGCTGCGGACCCTGGCGCCGAAGGGTCTGGGTTGGCGCCGGCACGCTGCGGCGAGCGCGTTCCTGCTCAGCCTGGCGATCCTGGCGACCGCGATGGCCCGACCGTCGATCGACACCGAGGAGCCGCTCGAACGGGCCACCGTCATGCTCGCCATCGACGTGTCGTTGTCGATGGAGGCGGACGACGTGGCACCGAACCGGTTGGAGGCGGCGCAGGAGGCGGCCAAGCAGTTCGTCGCCGAGCTGCCGCCGTCGTACAACCTGGGGTTGGTGGCGTTCGCGAAGTCGGCGAACGTGCTGGTGCCGCCGTCGAAGGACCGGCCGGCGGTGACCCAGGCGATCGACGGGCTGGTGCTGGCCGAGGCGACCGCGACCGGTGAGGCGGTGTTCACCTCCCTGGAGGCGATCCGGTCGGTGCCGGCCGACGGGGCTCAGGGGATTCCGCCGGCCCGGATCGTGCTGCTCTCCGACGGTTTCCGGACCTCGGGACGGTCGGTGGAGGAGGCGGCCGCGGCGGCGGCGGCGGCGAACGTACCGGTTTCCACCATCGCCTTCGGCACCGACTCGGGTCAGGTCGACATCGGTGGGCAGGTCCAGCGGGTGCCGGTGGACCGGATGGCCCTGGCCCAGCTCGCGGAGACCACCCGGGGTTTCTTCTACGAGGCCGCGTCGGTGACCGAGCTGAAGCAGGTCTACCAGGACATGGGGTCGTCGATCGGGTTCCGGACCGAAGCCCGCGAGGTCACCCAGTGGTACGCCGGATTCGCCCTGCTCTTCGCGCTCTGTGCGGCGGCGATGAGTCTGCTGTGGACGTCCCGGCTGCCCTGACGACGGTATGTCCCTGACGGGCTGGCCGACCTGACGGTCGGCCGGCCGGTCAGGGGGTTCCGCTGACCAGGACGAACAGGACCAAGACCCACATAGCGGCAAGGGTGAAGCCCAGTGGGGCAACAAAACGGTGCATGGCTTGACTCCCCGGTGGCGGCTCAGACGGCCGGCGCCGGCAAGTCCTGGCCGGCGGGGCCTGAGGGAAAGGACGCACACACGAAGTCGTGACCGGGCGGCTCCACGCATCCCCGACGCACACCGCGGCGGGGTTCACACCACACTGCGTCCACCGCCGGCCGGAGCCGGGGTGGACGGGTTGGTGCGAGAAGCGGGGCTGGGTCAGTTCACCGGCCGAGTCGTGGCTCAGCGGGACTGACGAGCGGCCCGGCCACGACTAGGAGGATCGCTACTTCGCACAGCGATCACCTCCACCTGTCGAACCGGACCGGAACGCAACGATCGTACACCCGCCCCGCGCTGGGACGAATTCCGCCGATCATCCGGTCCGTACCCTCCCTGAACGGCCTGCCCACGCGCGCGCCGGGACCGTGCCGGGCGGTCCGGGCGGCGGCTGACCAGGAGCGCCAGGACCGTGGCGAACAGCGGCAGCCAGGCCAGCCGGGCGACCACCCAGAGCGGACGGTCCGGGACGGTGTGCAGGCCGGTCAGGGCGGCGCCGCCGGACAGCCGGGCACCGAGCACGGTCACCGTCACCAGGGCCGTCTGGTGCCACAGGTACACCGACATCGACGCGCCGTTGACGGCCAGGACCGGCGCCGACCACCGGGGCCGTTCCAGCAGCCGGGCCAGTCCCGGCCGGAGCAGCAGTGCGCAGCCGACCTGGGCGAGCGCGAGACAGACCGTGAACAGCGACGGCGGGTCGAGGTTGGACCGGCCGGCACCCGGCACACCGACCGCGCTCGCCGGGTAGCCGGCGACCAGGACCAGCGCGGCCATCCCGGCAACCCCACCGAGGATCAACCGGGTTCCGGTCCGCCGATCGCGCGGCTCCCCGCCGGCCAACGCCACCCCGATCGTGTACGGGACCAGCCAGGCGCCGACCACGCCCAGCGGCACCACCCAGCCCGGTACGCCACCGGGGCGCACCCGCCCGGTCAGGTCGACCACCGCGACCAGTACGACCGCCGGCAGCACCACGCCGAGCACGCCCACCCGCCGCAGTGCCCCGCGCAGTGGTCGGGTGAGCAGCACCAGCGCGACGAACGGCAGCAGGAACCAGAGTGGGCTGACCACCAGCGTCGCCACGGTCCGCAGGGTCGCCACCGGAACACCGCCCAGCACCGCGACCGCCAGTACGCCACCCCAGCAGCCGAGCAGTACGCCGACCGGCCCGACCAGCCGCCCCAGCCGTCGCCCGTACCAGAGCCGGTAACCGCCCCTCGCGTCGTTGTGGGGGCGGGACGAGTCGAGGGAGCGGACCGAGGCGTAACCACCGGTGAAGAAGAACAGGCCGAGGGTCTGGAGCAGCCAGGTGACCGGCACCAGCGCCGGCATCGAGGCGAGCGGGCTGGCCTGGGTGAGCGTTCCCGCCGGTGTGAGTACCAGCGCGGTCACCAGCCAGTGGCCGAGCACCACCCCGCCGATCGCGTACGCCCGCAGCCCGTCGATGCCCCGGTCCCGGCTCACCGGGACACCTCCGCCCCACGGCCGAGCGCGACCTGGGCGATCGCGCTCAGGGCACCGGTGCCGGGGACGAGGTAACCGTCATGTCCGGTCACCCCGTCCGTCGGCAGGGTCAGGGCCCCGAACGCCGGATCGGCCGGTCTGGTGCCGTGCCCGAGGCCGAGCAGCCGTACCTGCGGGATGCGGCGGATCCAGTCGGCCGGTGCCTCGGCCGCCCACACCCGGGCCGTGCTGTGCAGGTCGCCCACGCGATCGGCACCCATACCGATGCCACCCACGGTCACCAGGTCGGTCACCTGGGCCGGCAGGCCGGGCGCGGCCAGGCCGACCACCACCGCCCCGTAGCTGTGTCCGACCAGCGTGATCGTCGCCGCCGGCCGGTGCGCCGCCAGCGACTCGGTCAGCGCGGTCAGCCTCGCCGCGCCGGACCGTGCCCTGCTCTCCCGGACGGCGGCCCAGCCGAGCCCGTCCGGCGGGTCGTAACCGAGCCAGGCGAGCACCGCGACCCGAGCGCGGGGGTCGTCGGCGCGCAGTTGGTCGTACAGGTGACGGGCCTGCGTCGCCGGGGCGCGGCGGGCGACCCCGCCCAACCCCCGGTCGAAGTCGCGCAGCGTGGTGTCCACCCCCGGCACCAGGACCACTATCCGGTCGGCGGTGGCCAGGTCGCCGAGGACCTCGACCGCGAGCCCGTCGCCGCGTGGGTCGAAGGCCAGGAACCGGCGTCCCGCGTCAACCCACCCCGCGTACGGCGCACCCGCCGCCCGCATCGCCGAGGCCACCACCGGGTACGCCCCGACGAACCCGCCGACGACTGCCTGCGTCCCGACTGCCTGCGTCCCGACTGCCTGCGTCCCGGCTGCCGAAGCCGGTGGTGGGCGCAACAGTGCCGGCGGTGAGCCGAGCAGTCCCAGCCCCAGCAGCAGCACCACCGACCCGCGTAGCGGTAGTCGTCGTATCGTCGCCCGTCGCGTCATCGCGAATCCCCGTCCGGTCGTCACCGACCCGGATCGGTCGGCGTGGACCGGAAGAATGCGGACTCGGCCACCGCCTCCGCGTCACTCCGGAGAGCCGTTCCCGGCGTACCTCCACGGTGCTACTCCCCGGCGGCGACCAGGCCCGACTCGTACGCGACGACAACCGCCTGGGCGCGGTCGCGCAGGCCCAGCTTGGCCAGGATCCGGCCGACGTGGGTCTTGACCGTCTGCTCCGCCACCACCAGGTCGGTGGCGATCTCCCCGTTCGAGCGGCCGCGCGCGATCAGCCGGAGCACCTCGGTCTCCCGCGCGGTGAGCGCGGCCAACGAGGTCGGCCGGGGCCGGTCCGGGGCGGGGCGGGCGGCGAACTCGGCGATCAGTCGGCGGGTCACCGCCGGGGCGAGCAGGGCGTCACCGGAGGCGACCACCCGGACCGCGTGCACCAGTTCGGCGGCGGGCGCGTCCTTGAGCAGGAAGCCGCTGGCTCCGGCCCGGAGCGCCTCGAAGACGTAGTCGTCCAGGTCGAACGTGGTCAGGATGAGCACCCGGGGGCGGTCGGCGGCCCGGTCGCCGAGCAGTTGCCGGGTCGCGGCCAGCCCGTCGAGGACCGGCATCCGTACGTCCATCAGCACCACGTCCGGGTCGAGCCGGCGGGCGGCGCTGACCGCCTCGGCACCGTTGGCGGCGTCGCCGACCACCAGCAGGTCGGGCTGGGCGGCGAGCAGGGCGCCGAAGCCCTGCCGGACCATCGCCTGGTCGTCGGCGATCAGCACCCGGATCATCGGGCTTCCCCCTCGGTGGTCTGGTACGGCAGCACGGCGGTCACGGTGAAGCCGTCCACGGTCGGCCCGGCGGTGAACGTACCGCCGAGCAGTCGGGCCCGTTCGCGCATCCCGATCAGCCCGTGCCCGGCCGGTGACTCGGTCGGGCCGGGCGTACCGCCGGTGTTGTCGACGCGTACGCCGAGATCCTGTTCGCCCGGTCGCAGGGTGACCCGGACCGGCGCGCCCGGGGCGTGCCGGGCGGCGTTGGCCAGCGCCTCCTGGACGATCCGGTACGCGGCCAGCCCGACCGCCTCCGGCGGCTCCGGTGCCCCGGCCGGCGGGGTGCCCTGCTCCAGGGTCACCGTCATGCCGGCCCGCCCGGCGGTGTCGACCAGTTCCGGCAGGTCGGCGAGTCCCGGCTGCGGTGCGGTCTGCGGGGTGCCGGACTCGCTGCGCAGCACGCCGAGCAGTCGCCGCATGTCGGTCAGGGCGCTGCGCGCCGAGGCGGCGATCGCGGTGAACTCGGCCCGCGCCGGCTCCGGCAGCGCGTCGAGCCGGTACGGCGCCGTCTCCGCCTGCACCGCGATCATCGACATGTGGTGGGCGACCACGTCGTGCATCTCCCGGGCGATCCTGGTGCGTTCCTCCAGCACCGCCCGCCGCGCCTGGGCCAGCTCGCTGAGTTCGGCCTGCTCCGCCAGGGCCTGCTGGCTCATCCGGCGCCGCCGGATCTGGTCCCCGACGACGAGTACGGCGACCACGAGGACCACCACCCCGTACGCGTTTCCGCGTTCCGGGACGGTCGCGAAGACCGGGACCAGGGTGAGCAGACCGGCCCAGGCGGCGACCCCGGTCGGCACCCGGGAGGCGAGCACGACGAGGACGAACAGGAAGCCGACGATCTGGACCGGGTTCCACGGCCAGGGCTCGTCCGGGGTGGCGTCGACGGTGCCGAGGAAGAGCAGGGGGTAGGCGATCCGCCAGGCCCAGAGTGATCGGCGGGGCGCCAGCGCCACCGGCAGCGTCGAGCCGATCGCCAGCCCGATCGCGTACGGGCCGGGCAGGTCACGAGTGTCGATCAGGTACCCGATGGCGACGAAGGTGAGGCCGGTCAGCGCCAGCACGGCGACCGGGATCAGCACCCGCCGCAACCGTCCCCACCGGCGCGTCGGTTTCCCCGGCCGGTGCCGCTCGTCCGGGCCGACGAGCAGCCGGCGCAGGTCCCCCACTGCGGCGCGGACCGGGTCGTCGGGTTGCTCCATCCCCCGAACGCTACGGCGCGGGCTCCGACCGGTCGTCACGCTCGGGTGCGATCCTGCTCGTCGTACCCAGGTATGACGGACCGGTTCGGGTCGGTGGCCGGACCGGACCAGTTGCCGGGTCGGTGTGGCGCGGCCCGTTCTGACCTGGCCCGCGTTACTGCTTACCTACCGGTAGCGCCTAATCTCCAACCCGCACCACCCGTACCGGAAGCAAGATCGTGCACCACCCGTACGTAGAGCAGTCCCGTACGCAGAGCAAGGGGGAGAGACCATGGCCCGCACCGTGCTGGTGACCGGGGGCAACCGCGGCATCGGTTTGGCCATCGCGCAGGCGTTCGCCAAGCAGGGCGACCGGGTGGCCGTCACCTACCGGGGCACGCCTCCGGCCGACTTCTTCGGCGTCCAGTGCGACGTCACCGACGCCGCCGCCGTGGACGCCGCCTTCACCGCGGTGGAGGCCGAGTTCGGCCCGGTCGAGGTGCTGGTCGCGAACGCCGGCATCACCAAGGACACGCTGCTGATGCGGATGTCCGAGGAGCAGTTCACCGACGTGGTCGACACCAACCTGACCGGCGCGTTCCGGGTCGCGAAGCGGGCGGCCACCAAGATGGTCCGGGCCCGCTGGGGCCGGATGATCTTCATTTCGTCGGTCACCGGCCTCTCCGGCAACCCCGGGCAGGTCAACTACGCGGCGAGCAAGGCCGGGCTGGTCGGCGTCGCCCGTTCCATCACCCGCGAGCTGGGCACCCGTAACATCACCGCCAATGTCGTCGCCCCCGGTTTCGTCGACACCGACATGACCGCCGAGCTGTCGGAGGACCTCAAGGCGGCGTTCCGCAAGTCGGTCCCGGCCGGCCGGTTCGCCTCCCCGGACGAGGTCGCCGGCGTCGTCACCTGGCTGGCCAGCGACGCCGCCGGGTACGTCACCGGCGCGGTCATCCCGGTCGACGGCGGCCTCGGCATGGGCCACTGAGCCGGACGGGACCACCCGCACGCGCTCGACAACACGCACCCAACCTTTGGAGGAGCTACACGTGTCTGGACTCCTGGCCGGTAAGCGGCTGCTCGTCACCGGTGTCATCACCGACCAGTCGATCGCCTTCTCGGTGGCGAAGCTCGCCCAGGAGAACGGCGCGACCGTCGTCCTCACCGGGTTCGGGCGGCTCTCGCTGGTCGAGCGGATCGCCAAGCGGCTGCCGGCGCCCGCGCCGGTGATCGAGCTGGACGTGACGAACGCCGAGCAGTTGGCCGGGCTCGCCGACCGGGTACGCGAGCACGTCGACGGCCTCGACGGGGTGGTGCACTCGGTCGGGTTCGCGCCGGCGAGCTGCCTCGGTGGGGGCTTCCTCGACGCCCCGTGGGAGGACGTGGCCACCGCGCTGCACGTCTCCACGTACTCGTACAAGTCGCTGGCGATGGCGGCGCTGCCGCTGATGTCGTCCGGCGGTTCGGTGGTCGGGCTCACCTTCGACGCCACCAAGGCGTGGCCGGTCTACGACTGGATGGGCGTGGCCAAGGCCGGGCTGGAGTCCGCCTCCCGCTACCTGGCGCTGCACCTGGGCAAGAAGGGGATCCGCAGCAACCTGGTCTCGGCCGGTCCGCTGCGCACCATGGCGGCCAAGTCGATCCCCGGTTTCGAGCAGTTCGAGAACGCCTGGGCCGAGCGCGCCCCGCTGGGCTGGGACCTGACCGACCAGGAACCGGCCGCGCGGGCCTGCCTGGCGCTGCTCTCCGACTGGTTCCCGGCCACCACGGGTGAGATCGTGCACGTCGACGGCGGATACCACGCCCTCGGCGCCTGACGCGTCCGGTAGGGCCCCGGGGTAACCGCGCTCGCTCCGGCCCGGGGTCCTGCCACGCCGCGCGCGTGGCCGCGCGAGAATACGTTCCATGGCGTACGAGGCACTGCTGCTGGTCGGATTCGGCGGCCCGGAACGGCCCGACGACGTGTTGCCGTTCCTGGCGAACGTGACCCGAGGCCGTGGCGTGCCCCCCGAGCGGCTGGCCCAGGTCGCCGAGCACTACCAGCACTTCGGTGGCGTCTCCCCGATCAACCAGCAGAACCGTGACCTGCTCGCGGCGATCCGGGCCGACTTCGCCGCGAACGGGGTCGACCTTCCGGTCTACTGGGGCAACCGGAACTGGCACCCGCTGCTCGCCGACACCGTGGCCGAGATGCGCGCCGACGGGATCGGCACCGCCCTCGCCTTCGTCACCAGCGCGTACGGCGGCTACTCCTCGTGTCGGCAGTACCAGGAGGACCTGGTCGCCGCCCGCTCGGCGGTCGGGCCGGAGGCGCCGATGATCGACAAGCTGCGCCAGTTCTGGGACCACCCCGGCTTCGTCGAGCCGCACGCCGACGCGGTCCGGGCCGCGCTGGGCACGCTCGACCCGGCCCGCCGGGCCAGCACCCGGCTGGTCTTCACCGCCCACTCGGTGCCCACCGCGATGGCCGCCGCCGCCGGACCCCAGGGCGGACGGTACGTGGCACAGCTACGCGAGACCGCCGCCCTGGTCGCCGCCGCGGCAGCCCCCGACCTGCCGTACGACCTGGTGTGGCAGAGCCGGTCCGGCCCGCCGCACGTGCCGTGGCTGGAGCCGGACATCAACGACCACCTCGCGGTGCTGGCCGCCGACGGGGTCAGCTCGGTGGTGGTCAGCCCGATCGGGTTCGTCTCCGACCACCTGGAGGTGGTGTGGGACCTGGACACCGAGGCTGCCGCCACGGCGAAGCAGCTCGGGCTGGACTACGCCCGCGCCGCCACCCCCGGCACCGATCCCCGGTTCGTCGCCATGGTGCGGGAGCTGGTCATCGAGCGGGTTAACCCGCCGGATACGTCGCCGCGACGTCGCCTGGGTACGCTCCCGGTCTGGGACACCTGCCCGGCGGGTTGCTGTGTGCCTGCCCGGCGCCCCTGACCACCGGGTCGGGACCGCGGGCGGGACGAGGCGTAGCGAGGGGACGGCATGAGGGATCGGAAGCCCGTGCAGAGCTGGCTCACCGACATGGACGGCGTGCTGGTGCACGAGGGACAGCCGGTACCGGGGGCGCCCGAGTTCATCAACCGGCTGCGCTCGTCCGGCAAGCCGTTCCTGGTGCTGACCAACAACTCCATCTACACCCCACGGGACCTCCAGGCCCGGTTGGCCCGGATGGGCTTCGAGGTGCCCGAGCAGGCGATCTGGACGGCGGCGCTGGCCACCGCACAGTTCCTCGCCGACCAGCGCCCCGGCGGCACCGCGTACGTGATTGGCGAGGCGGGGCTGACCACGGCCATGCACGCGGTCGGTTACATCCTCACCGACTTCGCCCCGGACTACGTGGTGCTGGGGGAGACCCGGACGTACAGCTTCGAGGCGATCACCAAGGCGGTCCGGCTGATCGAGGCCGGGGCCCGTTTCATCTGCACCAACCCGGACGTGACCGGGCCGTCGAACGAGGGTTTGCTGCCGGCCGCGGGTTCGGTCGCGGCGATGATCTCGAAGGCGACCGGGGTGGAGCCGTACTTCGTCGGCAAGCCCAATCCGATGATGATGCGGTCGGCGCTGAACACCATCAACGCGCATTCCGAGTCCACCGCGATGATCGGCGACCGGATGGACACCGACATCCTCTGTGGACTGGAGGCCGGGCTGGAAACCATCCTGGTGCTCACCGGGATCAGCACCAAGATCGAGGCGGAGCGTTACCCGTACCGGCCGTCGCGGATCATCAACTCGGTGGTCGACCTGATGGACGAGATCTGACCCGAGCGCGGGTGGGTCGGGTCAGGCGGCCAGCGGGGCGTTGCAGGCGGCCACCAGGGCACGCCGGCAGGCCACCGTCAGCGGACGCAGGGCGGCGTCGCGCTGCTGTGCCTCGTACCCGTTGACCGCACCGCCCGGTGCGACGTGTTCGGCCAGTGCCAACACCTGGTCGAGCACGCTGGCCCGGGCGAACAGCCGGCGGGCCCGTGGGTCGAAGCCCGGCGGCAGGTCGGTCCCGCCGTCCGGCCGGCGCAGCGCGGCCAGGGCACCGGCCAGCTCGGGCCGCCAGTGGGCCACGTCGAGCCGGGTCAGCGCCGCGGTCGCCTCGGCGAGGGCGGTGGACAGATCGGCCTCGGCCTCGGCCGGACCGGGACTGCCGAGTGCCGCGGCGGGCGCGGTCTCCGGCAGCGGGTAGACCCGCCACAGCACGGTTTCGAAGGTCACCCCGGAGCCGGAGGTGTGATTCCGCACCTCGGGGATCAGCCCCAGCGTGCCGGCGACCACCGCCTCGCCCGCGACCAGCGCCGCACCCGCGAACGGTCCGGGGCCGGGCAGGCCGCGCGGATCGCCGGGCGCGGGCAGCACCAGCCGGATCTCGTCCGGGGAGAGCTTCGACAGGGTGGGCAGGGCGTCGGCGAGCGGCACGTCGGTCCAGGTGCCGGGAGCGTCGGCGACGAGATGTTCCTCGTCACCGGCCACCTCGTCGGCGACCTCGTCATACGGCACCAGCCCGGCGCGCCATGCGCGTACCCAGGCCACGAACCGGCTCGACCGGCGCGGCGCAAGGGTCGCCGCGCCCGTTGCGGGGGACATGCAGGCAAGGGTACGTGTTCACCGCGGCCCTGTCTCGGCCCCCGGCCCGGCGGCGCGTCTGCATCACCGCTCACCCGAATCGGGTTAGCGTCCCCGGCATGGGGAGGATGTACGGCAAGGATGTGCTCGCCGGTGACTGGCGGCGACGCCGGACGGTGCCGGAGGTGGACGCCGAGCCGGACCTGGTGGTGGAGGACGCCGACTCGGGGTTCTGTGGCGCCGTGGTCGGGTTCGAGTCGGGTGCGGTGGTGCTGGAGGACCGGCGGGGTCGGCGACGCAACTTCCCGTTGCTGCCGGCGGCGTTCCTGCTCGACGGTTCGCCGGTCACGTTGCGCCGGCCAGCGCCGGCCAAGCCTCCGGCCGGGCGCCAACGCACCGCTTCCGGTTCGGTCGCCGTGGCCGGCGTACGCGCCCAGGTGGCCAAGGCCAGCCGGATCTGGGTCGAGGGGATCCACGACGCCGCGTTGGTGGAGCGGATCTGGGGCGACGACCTGCGGATCGAGGGTGTGGTGGTGGAGCCCCTCGACGGCATCGACGAACTGGCCGCGCACGTACGCGACTTCGGGCCCTCCCCGCAGCGTCGACTCGGGGTCCTGGTCGACCACCTGGTGGCGGGTTCGAAGGAGAGCCGGATCGTGGCCGGGGTGACCTCCCCGCACGTGCTGGTGACCGGGCATCCGTACGTCGACGTGTGGCAGGCGGTGAAGCCGGCGAAGCTGGGCATCCGGGCGTGGCCGGTGGTGCCGCCGGGGCAGCCGTGGAAGGAGGGCGTCTGTGCGGCGCTCGGGGTGGCCGAGCCGGCGGAGATGTGGCGGTTGATCCTGTCGCGGGTGTCGAGCTTCCACGACGTCGAGACCCCGTTGATCAACGCGGTCGAGCGGTTGATCGACTTCGTCACCGTCCCGCAGGACTGATTCGTCACCGTCCCCGGAACCGAACCGGGACCGTCGCCCCTTGACCCGTGGGCCGAGACTGATGGCCATGCATACGGGGGACGTGGGCGGGGACCGGCGGATCGGCCTCGGGTGGCGGGTGCTGATCGTGTTGGTCGCCGGGGTGGTGATCTGGCGATCGGTCTACGGGGTCGCCGAGTGGATCTTCGGCTCGGGGTACGACCGCGCCGGTCACGTGTTCCGGGCGGTCGCGATCACCGCGCTGGTCGTACCGATGGTGGTGCTGGCCCGCCGGTTCCTGGACCGGCGCCCGTGGGCCGGCCTGCGACTCGCCCCGCCGTCGCAGGGCTGGCGGCCGTTGCTGGTCGGTGCCGCCGCGTACCTCGTCCCGCTCCCGATCGGCCTGGCCGTGGTCCTGGGGCTCGGCTGGGCGACGCTGAGCGTGCACGCCTCCGTTGGCGAGGTGGTCCTGTCCGCCGCCGGGCTGCTGCTGCTCGTCCTCCTCTACGAGGCGCTGCCCGAGGAGCTGATCTTCCGGGGGTACCTCTACCGAAACCTGGTGACCGCGGTGCCGGCGTGGCTGGCGGTGTGTGCCCAGGCGGTCCTGTTCAGCCTCTTCGGCCTGGCTCTCGGTGCCGACGCCGGGCGGGCGGTGATCTTCCTCGGGTTCGGGTTCGTCCTCGGCCTGATCCGGATGGTGACCGGCAGCCTGTGGGCCCCGATCGGCTTCCACCTGCTGTTCCAGACCTGCGCGCAGCTCGCCGGCCCGGACTGGGACCTGGTCACGGTCACCAACCGGGAGACGCTGGAGATCGCCGCGCTCGGCACGATCCCGATCGGCCTGGGTGCGGTGGCCATCCGCCTGCTGCACCGGCACCCGGCGGTCGACCAGACCGCCCGTGAACCGGACCCGGCCCCGATCGGCTGAGCCGAGCGGTCGCGGCCGGGCGCGCCGAGCCGGGCCTGGGTCAGTCGAGCCGGTCCGGGTCGCGGGTGAAGACGAAGGTCGCGATGTCCAGCGTCCGTACCGCGCCGGCCGGGTCCCGGCGTACGGCCAGGATCTCGCCGTCGTTCATCCCGGACCTGCCCCGCCAGTGGTCGGCGTCGACCCGGCCGAACCGCCACGGCGCCGCCCCGGCCGGGCGGAGCAGGGAGAACACCAGTTCCTCCGCCGCACCGTCCCAGGACACCTCGAACTCCCGACCCATCCACCACCACCGGCCGGTCAGCTCGGCCACCGTCGGCTCGGGGGGTCCGGCGGCGGGACGCCACGGCTTGACCGGTTCGGGTTCGTGGTCGAGCACCTCGGTCAGCAGGTGACGGGTGGTGGCGCCGATCGAGCCGCTGCGGAAGCCGTACGCGTTGGCGAAGGTGACCACCCCGGTCCGCGACCGCCGGTGCACCGCCAGACCGGCGACGTAGCCGGGCATCGAACCGCCGTGCCCCACGTAGACCCGTTCATCGGTGCGGTACAGCTCCAGGCCGAGCCCGTGCCCGGAGGTCCACGACTCCGGGTCGCCGATCGCCACCGGAACGCACATCTCGGTCACCGTCTCCGGTGCGATCACGGCCGGGTCCGGGTCGGCCAGGAACGCCGCCCACCGGGCCAGGTCGGGCACGCTGGCCCAGAGCTGCCCGGCCGGCGCCATCGCACCGGTGTCCGTACGGGGTTCCTCGCGCAGCGTCCCGTGCCACGGGTGGACCAGGTAACCACGGGCGAACGGCTCCTGCGCCCGGTACGACGTGCGGGTCATCCCCAGCGGGCCGAGCAGGCGTTCCTGGATCAGCTCCCACCACGACTGCCCGGTGAGCCGCTCCAGTACGCCGCCGAGGAGCCCGTACGCCAGGTTCGAGTAGTGGTAGGTGCGGTGCGGCGGGTGGGCGAGCTTGGCCGGGGTGAGTCCGGCGAGCAGGTTGTCCAGGTCCACGCCCTCGGACCGTTCCCACCAGCCGTTCCCGTCGGGTTCGCGTTGCAGGCCGCTGGCGTGCCCGAGCAGTTGCCGGAGGGTGACCCGGCCGACGGGGGTGCCGGGCAGGTGCCGGTCGAGCGGGTCGTCCAGGTCCACCCGGCCCTCGTCCCGCAGCCGGAGCACCAGGACGGCGGTCATGGTCTTGGTGATCGAGCCGATCCGGAACTGGGTGGTCGGGTCCTGGGGTGGTTCACCGGCGCTGCTCACGTGGGTGAGCACCCCGTCGCGGACCACCCCGGCGACGAGCGTCGGCACCGCCGCGTCCGCCTGGGTACGGATCACCAGGTTGTCGAGGCGTCGGGTGGTCTCGAGCAACAGTGCCATGATCATCGGCTCCCTGGGTCGACGCCGGACGGCGACCGGGTACGGCAAGCGGTGATCCTACCGACCCGGACGATCTTCGGCGGTCGGCACGACGTGCGCGGCCGTGACAGGATTCAATGGTGGAACCCCTGCTGTGGATCATCCTGGGCGTCGGGTTGCTGGTGGCCGAGATCTTCACCACGACGCTCTTCCTCCTCATGTTCGGCATCGCCGCGCTCGCCACCGCAGGCGTCGCCGCCCTCGGTGCACCGGTCGCGGTGCAGGTGCTCGTCTTCGCCGTGGTGTCGGCGCTGAGCGTGGTCGCGGTCCGGCCGGTGATCCGGCGGCACCGACGATCGGCGCTGGAGAGCGGCGAGACGCCGTTCGGGGTCGAGGCGATCGAGGGGTCGGATGCCCTGGTGCTGGAGCAGGTGGACACCCACCACGGGGTGGTCAGGATCGACGGTGAGATCTGGACCGCCCGCTCCTACGACGTCACCCAGGTGTTCCAGCCCGGAGAACGGGTCCGGGTGATCGAGCTCAAAGGTGTCACCGCCATGGTCTGGCGGGATGATTCATCTACCGACGCACTACCAGATACGAAAAGGTGAGCGGTATGGATGTGGCGATAGCGGTGCTGTTCGCCGCCGTGGCTCTGCTCGTCGTGATCACGTTCGCCAAGGCGGTACGGATCGTGCCGCAGCAGCGGCAGGATGTGGTCGAACGGCTCGGAAAATACAAGCGCACCCTGAACCCGGGGCTGAACCTGCTGGTGCCGTTCATCGACGCGGTACGCACCAAGGTCGACATGCGCGAGCAGGTGGTCAGCTTCCCGCCCCAGCCGGTGATCACCTCGGACAACCTGGTCGTCTCGATCGACACGGTGCTCTACTTCAAGGTGGTCGACTCGGTCCGGGCGACCTACGAGATCTCCAACTTCCTCCAGGCGATCGAGCAGCTCACCGTCACCACCCTGCGTAACGTCATCGGCTCGCTCGACCTGGAGCGGGCGCTGACCAGCCGCGAGGAGATCAACCGGCACCTGTCCGGGGTGCTCGACGAGACCACCGGCCGGTGGGGCATCAAGGTCACCCGGGTGGAGATCAAGGCGATCGAGCCGCCGGCCAGCATCCGGGACTCGATGGAGAAGCAGATGCGCGCCGAGCGGGACCGCCGGGCCGCGATCCTGAACGCCGAGGGGCAGAAGCAGTCCCAGATCCTCACCGCCGAGGGTGAGAAGCAGGCCGCCGTACTACGCGCCGACGGTAACCGGCAGGCCCAGATCCTCCAGGCAGAGGGGCAGGCGAAGGCCATCCGTACCGTCTTCTCGGCGATCCACCAGTCGAACCCGAGCCAGAAGGTGCTCGCCTACCAATACCTTCAAGCGTTGCCGCAGATCGCCAACGGGCAGGCCAGCAAGATCTGGGTCGTACCGGCCGAGCTGACCAAGGCGCTCGAAGGACTCGGCGGCGCGCTCGGCGGGCTGGCCGGGGCCGCGCATGACGTGCCCACACCGGAGGCGGAGAGCGACGCGAGCGCCGTCGAGCGCGAGGCCGCCGAGGCGGCACGGGCCGCCGCCGCAGCCGCCCAGGAGGTGCACGACCAGGTACGCGCAGCCGAGGCGCAGGTGAGTTCCCGACCGGCCGCCCAGCCGCAGGGGCTGCCCGCCCCGGAGCCGGTCCCGCCGGCCAGCCTGCTTGGTGACACGACCGCCAGCCAGGAGCCCAACGAACGGGCCTGACCGCTCGCCGCAGGACAGCACCGCCCCGGTCACCAGACCGGGGCGGTTCGTTTATGCCCACCGTGGTACGAACCCGGCACGGTCCGGGAAACGAGTGGGGCGGAAAACGGCGAAGCCGCGCGCCGCTACTTCGGGGTTTGTCACGATCGGGCTGGAGCCGGGGGCGGCGACCGGGTTCGGGTCGCCGGAGTCGGATCGATCCCCGGCGCGACCGTCCGGCCAGTGGAGCGAGGTGACGCATGAGCCACCCGATGAAGCCCAAGCGATCGGTGACGGGGCCGTCGTCCGTACGCCGGTCACCGGCCCGCCCGACCAGGCCGGGCGGCGGGTTCGACCTGCTTCCCTTCTTCGAGGAGGGCGCCGAGCCCCAACCCGCCACCGACACCACCTGGGCCTGGTCGTTGCGCAAATTCGCCCGCGGGGCGGTCTGGATCCTGCCCGGATCCGCCGTCCTGTACGGCGTCGTCACCCTCGTCGGGGACGGTCCGACACCAGCCTCGGCCGACGGCCACTCGTTCCCGCTGGTCCTGTGGGTCATCGCGACCCTGCTGAGCCTGCTGGGACTGATGGCGATCACGGGGCTGCTGGTGACCGCGCGCAGCCGGGGCACCGCGACCGCAGGCCTGCTGGTGGCCCTCGCCGGCGCGATGCTGATGCTGCCCTTCGCCGGACTGCCCGAAGAAACCACGCTGTACGGCGGCGCCGGACGCGCGCTGGCCCTGACGGGCGCCAGCTTCTACACCCTGGGCTGGGTGCTGTCCGGCTGGGCGGTGCTGCACTCGGGGGTGTTCAGTTACTCCGACGGATGGTTGCTGATGTTCGCCGCGCCGATGGTCGGCGTCGGCGGCATGGCGATCGGTCTGCTCCAGACACTCGGCGCGTTGCTGGTGCTGGCTGCCGGAATCGGGATCGCCTGGCGGGCCGGCCGGTTGCTGCCCCCGGTCGGTCGGCCCCGACTCGTGGAGGCGATGGCCGACGGGGCCGAGGCGGTCGCGGCGAAGGTCGCGTCCGGCAGCCAACTCGCCGGCCCGTAACCGGGCGCGGGCGGTCGGCGGTCCGGCTCGGCAGCGAAGAGCCGGCACTTCCGGTCTCGCGGACGGCCGGGCTCGCCCGGGGTCCGGCGGCGATGCCGTTGCTGCGGGCCCCGGCCCGGTTGGGTCACCATGGACAGACGAACGGGCCCGGCCACCAACTGGTGACCGGGCCCGTTGTCCCGCCCTGCCGGCGTTACGTCACCGGCGTCCCGGGTTCAGACTCCGGGCTGGTCGGCCGGCGCCTCAGTGGGCCCGACGGCCGGGGTGGCGGCGGTGACCGTGATCCGCTGCGGTCCGGTCCCGGCGTACGCGCCGGTCACCCGGACGCTCAGCACGCCCGCGTCGTACGACGCGCTGACCGCGTCGGCCGTCACGTGCGTGGGCAGGGTGAAGGATCGGCGGAACGAGCCGTAGCGCAGCTCGCGCAGGCTCCGGCCGCCCTGCTCCCCGGTCCGCTCGTCGCGGCGCTCACCGCTGACGACCAGCAGACCACGGTCGACCTCGACCGAGACGTCGTTGGCGATGTCCAGTCCGGGCAACTCGACCCGGACCAGTGCGTCGTCCCCGTCCCGGCTGATCTCGGCGGCCGGCGTGAAACGTGCGGGCTGGTTGGCGGGTCGCGTCACGACCGGGCCGAAGGCATTACGGACCAGGGCGTCGAACTCCGCGAACGGGTCGCGCCGGGTCCACAGCGAGAGAGTGCTCATCGGTTTCTCCTCGGGTGCCACTGGGCCGGTCCCTCTTCGACCGGCACCCGGTACAACTTGAGTCGACCCGACTCAATTCCTGTCCGTGGCGCAGGTCACGGTCCCTCCATCGTGGCCGGACCCGAACTGTCGGCCGGGTCGCCGGCGCCGGCCTTCCGGCTGGCCTCGTGACAACCTAGGCCGTAACCAGCATCGGCTCGTACGTGCCGTGCTCGCTGACCGGGAGGTAGGCGTGATCGGCGGCAGCCGCGTGCAGCCGCTCCAGCACGCCGTCCGGCGGTGGCAGGTGCAGGGCGTCACGCAACCGTGCCCGTTGCGCGTCGAGGTCCGGCCAGTCCTCCCGGATCTCCCTCTCGGCCTCGTCGAGCCGCTCCCGCAGGGCGGCGCCGCCATCGGTGCCGTACGGCAGTGACAGTGCGTCGTGCAGGCTCGGCAGTTCGATCACGGCGGCCAGGGCGTCGGCCAACCCGATCGCGATCAGCCCACCCTCGCCCTCCGACCCGGCGTACACCACCGGCCGCTCCTCGCCGCCGCTCCCGGCGAACAGGAACGCGCCACCGGACGCGTCCCCGGCGAACATCTCCAACGGTTCCCCGCCCGCCAGCCGGACCGGCTCCACCGGCCCGTGCTCCGTACGGGAAAAGTCCAGGTCGCAGAGGCTGGCCAGGAGATCGGCGAGCCACGGTGTGGTGGTTATCAATGTCAGGCGCTCGACGTCGGGCATCCCGGGACCGTACAACCGTCGTCCGGACCGCTCGCGGGTGGACCCTCGGGGTCCATTGAGGCCGGGTAACGGCAGGCCCGATGCGGGGTTAACGGCACGGATGCGCTAGTGTTCAGTCCAGCGACGCGGGGTGGAGCAGCTCGGTAGCTCGCTGGGCTCATAACCCAGAGGTCGCAGGTTCAAATCCTGTCCCCGCTACAGAGTAAGACCAGTTCAGAGCCCGTCTCCTGCAAGTTTGGGAGGCGGGCTCTTGCTTGTTCGGTGGGCAATAGGTGGGCGAACGGAGCGTCACGACGTGGCAAATGGCGACGGTGGGTGCTCGCGGGCGGTGAGGGCTCGACGGCAGCGGCCAGTGCCGCGCCGCTGATCAGGATCTCGACCGTCTCCAGGCCCATCTCGAGTGGTTGCTTGTGACGAGCGGCGACCTGGGCCGCACCCCTCGTGGCAATGGACGTGGCGGCGGCCTCATCGAAGTCGGACATGCACCGAGCATCAGTGAGGCGTAGCAGTGCCGACGGACGGATCCGGATCCGCTCCAGGAGCGAGCGGCGGGATCCGTCCGTTCGGTGATTCAGCGGCGGGTTGAGTCGGCTGCCTTCTCCAGTAGGTCGGCGACGGCCGCCGGGTGGGCGACTGGAACGTTGTGCGCGCTGCGTACCTCGACCGTGGTCGCGCCGGCCCGCTTCGCCATGAACCGCTCGGCGGTCGGTGGGATCGCCCGGTCCTCTGTCGCCACGAGGGCGTATTCGCGGACCGACGACGGGACGGTCCTGGTCGCCTTGTCGTCGAACGCGGCCGCGTTGATCGGCCGCTGGCTGGCCGCCGCGGCGGCGGCTTCCGACGCGGGTGTGCCGGCGGCGAACACCGCCCGGAAGCTCTCCGGCTTGACGTAGAGATCGGTCACGCCGTCCGGGGTGGTACGGGTGAACGTGGTGTCAGGGCCGAGTAGGGTGCCGGGGAACTGGTTGTTGAGCTGCCCGGCGCTCTCCCCGGCGCGGGGGATGAACGCGGCGACGTACACCAGCGCCTTGACGTCCGGATCGGTTGCGCCGACCTCGCTGATCAGCATGCCGCCGTACGAGTGTCCGGCCAGGACCACCGGCCCGTCGATGCTGTCGAGCACGCTGGCCAGGTACTCCGAGTCCGTCTTCAGACCGCGGAGCGGCACGGCCGGCGCGACCACCGGGTACCCGTCGTGCTGCAGCCGGGTGATGACGTCGTGCCAGGCCGAGGCGTCCTCCAGTGCACCGTGTACGAGCACCACAGTCGGCTTCGGCCGCTCGTGTCCCCGGTCCGCGGCGAGGGCGGCCCCGCCGCTCGCGACCGTCAGCAGTACGGTGCCGGCGACCGCCGCCGCCCAGCGTGTGCGTCGACTCATTTGTGCTCACCGCCCTCGACCGCGTCGATGATGACGCGGGCGACCCGGGCCGGCTGGGAGCCGGCGACGGAGTGTGAGGCGTCGATCTCTACCGTGATGGATTCGCTGCGGCGGGCCATGGCGCGCTGCGCTTCGGGGTGGATCGACCCGTCGCGCGTGGCCACCACGTACCAGGTGGGCAGGTCGGTCCAGCTGGCCTTGCCAGCGGGCTCGCCGAACGCTCGGGCCAGGATCGGCCGCTGGCTCACCGCGAGTACGTCGGTCACCCCGGTTGGCAGGTCGGCCGCGAAGATCTGATGGAACTTGTCCGGGGCGATGAACAGCTCCACCTCGTCGCCGCCGTCCGCGGTGGTGAAGTGGCTCTCGACCAGTGACGTACCCAGCTCGGTCGCCGGGAACTGTCCGAGGTATCCGAGGGCGGTCTCGTTCTCCGTGAGCGCGAACGCGGTCACGAAGACCAGGCCGGTTACGTTGTCCGCCCGGCTGGCCGCCTCGCTGATGACGATGCCGCCGTAGGAGTGCCCGACCAGGACCACCGGACCGTCGATGGCCCGGACGAAGTTGGCGAGGTGTCCGCCGTCGACCCGCCCGCCGCGTAGTTCGTTGGCGAAGACGCGGACATCCACGCCCGCGTCCCGCAACGTCGCCACCACCCCGGCCCAGCTTGACATGTCCGCGAACGCGCCGTGTACCAGGACCGCAGTGGGCTTCTTCTCGTTCATCGCTGTACACCTCTCTCGTGCCGGTTTGACCGGTGCCTGCAATGCAACCGCAGGCGTCACGGGTACGGATCACGTGAACGTCGGGATTGCGGCTCCGGCCCCGATCGCCGATGCCTGGCGCGTCGGGGAGCCCTGACGCGAACGTAGGAGATTGCCGAGCGTAATCGTGGCCCGGCTCACACGAGCCGGTGTGCGTTGAGCGCGCATGCAGCGCGTACCGCCCAGCGAATACTCTGGGTAACTTGGCGACCACCACTTACCAGGGCATAACGTGCGGGGCATGGATCTGATGCCCTCGGTGGGTTACCGCCGCAACCTTCCTGTCAGCGACCCGGAAAGCCTCGTCGACGTCGAACTTCCGGTGCCCGTGCCGGGCCCGCATGACCTGCTGGTACGGGTCGAGGCGGTGTCGGTGAACCCGGCCGACGCCAAGGTCCGGGCCAACGTCGGTCCGGTCGACGGCGAGGTCAAGGTGCTCGGCTACGACGCGGCCGGTGTGGTGGTGGCGGTGGGGTCCGGGGTGACCCGGTTCGCGGTCGGCGACGAGGTCTACTACGCCGGTTCGATCGGCCGGCCGGGGAGCAACGCCCGGTTCCACGCAGTTGACGAGCACGTGGTCGGGCACAAGCCGACCACCCTCACCTTCGCCGAGGCGGCGGCCCTGCCGCTGACCACCATCACCGCCTGGGAGGCCCTGTTCGACTCGTTCGCCCTGACCGAGGGGAGCACCGGCACGCTGTTGGTGCTCGGGGCGGCCGGCGGCGTCGGCTCGATGGCGATCCAGCTGGCGCGGGTCCTCACCGACCTCACCGTTGTCGCCACCGCCTCCCGGCCGGAGTCCCGCCGGTGGGCCGAGGATCTCGGTGCCCACCATGTGGTCGATCACCGGGATCTGGTCGCCTCGGTCCGCGCGGTCGCCCCGGCCGGGGTCGACTATCTGATCAGCCCGTTCACCGCTGGCAACATCGAGCGGTACGCCGAGATCGTCCGTCCCCGGGGGCACATCGTCGCGATCGACGAGCCGGAGGGCCTGGAGTTGCTGCCGCTCAAGGCCAAGAGCATCAGCTGGCACTGGGAGTTCATGTTCACCCGGCCGTTGTTCCTGCCGACCGACCCGACCCAGCACGATCTGTTGGAGCGGACCGCGCGGCTGGTCGACGAGGGCCGGATCCGGACGACGCTGACCACTCAGCTCGGTCCGATCGACGCGGCCAACCTGCGCCGGGCACACGAACTGGTGGAAAGCTCCGCGACCATCGGCAAGGTGGTCATCGCCGGCTTCGACCGGTGAGGCGGATCCGGCGCGGCCTGTTGGGCTGGACAGGTCGCGCCGGACCTGCTGGTTGCCGGCGACCGTAACCGGCCGGGCGGACGACGTGAGCCCGCTCCTCGTACCCTGACCGGCCCCGACCTCATCAGGGAACTGGCGTCGACGCGGGTCCGACCGCAGCCCTCCGGAAGGTCCGGCCACAGACGGAGACATCAAGGGAATGCCTGCGGCCTTGTTCGGTGGGGCGCTCAGCCGCCCGCGTCATCGGTCGTGCGTAGCACCACCTTGGCCAACTGGACTCGCGAGTTCACGCCGAGCTTGCCGAAGACGGCGCGGAGGTGGGAGTTGATCGTGCTCGGCGAGAGGAACAGCTCGGCGGCGGCGGACTTGTTCGTGTGCCCGTTCGCCACCAGCTGTGCCACCCGGCGCTCGGTGGCGGTGAGCGCCGCCCAGCCGGTCTCGGGTCGCCGTTCGGTCGCCGGCCGACGCGGCCGCCGTACCCCGGCGGCCTGCAGTATCCGTCGGATCCCGGCGACCGGAGCGCTCGCGCCGCAGGTTTCGAACACCTGCTCAGCCCGTTCGAGTGCGGCGAGGCCGCCGGTCAGGTCGCCGGCGGCCAGCGCGACCCGGCCGTACTCGGACTCGGCCCGCGCCAGCAGTAGCGGACGTGGCGCCTGCCGCAGCAGCGCGACCGCCGGCGCCAGGTCGCCGCTGCCGAGCCCCTGGGCGAGCGCCGCCGCACCCGCCACGCTGGCCACTGCGGGATTGCGGGCGGCGAGATCGGTCAGCGCGGCGCTCGCGGCCCGGAGCGTGGCCGCGTCCCCGCTCCGGACCGCCGCGCAGGCCACCTGTACGAGCAGATCCTCCCGCCACGGCGGCAGTACCTCCGCCTCGATCGCGCCGAGCAGGATCGCGGGGGCATCGTGTTCCCCTTCCGCACCGGCGAGCAGGGCCCGCAGCAGCGGCATCGGACCAGCGCGCCGCTCGGCGTTGGTCAGCTGGATCCGCGCCTCGATCAGGTCACCACGGAGCAGCGAGACGCTGCCCAGGATGTACCGGACCTGGGCCTCGGCGGAGTGGTCGTGCAATTCGTCCATCAGTCGTAGCGCACCTCGGGCGGTCGCGATCGCGTCGTCCAGCCGGCCCGCGCCGAAGTCCAGGTACGCCCCGGCCCAGGCCAACCCCGGTGCCTGCCACGAGTCGGTGAGCCGGTTGACCGTCGCGCCGTCGGCCAGCTGGTGGCGGGCGCCGTCGATGTCGTCCGACTGCGCCTGCACGACGACCTCGCGCAGCCCGATGTGGCCGGCGGACGGGGTGCCGATCGCGCCGGCTGCCGCCCGCGTCGCCGTCTGCGCCTCGGCGTAGCTGTTCCGCGCCACGTGGTACTCCCCGGCCGACTCGGACCGGACACCCGCCGCGAACGCCACCACCGCGAGCGCCGCCGGATCGCCCACCTGCTCGGCCAGGGCAGGCGCGTGGGCCGTCGGACCACCGACGAGCGCCGCGTACGCGGCCAGCCGCGCCCGCAACTGCGGCGACGCCCGGTCGTCCCGCTCATCAAGCAGCCAGCAGGTCAGATCGGTCTTCCCGTAGGCGGCCCAGATCCGCGCCGTGAGCGTCAGTCGGATCCGGGCCGCCTCGTCCGGGGACACCTCGGTGCGGAGCAGGTCGGCGGCGAACGCCATGGCCTCGTCGTAGCGACGGGCGTGCACCAGAACGGACACCACCTCCCGCCCGATCGTGGTCCGCTCCGGGTCGTCCTCGCTCGACAGGGCAAACGCCTGCCGGATCAGCGCCACCGAGGTCACCGCCATGGTGTCAAGGAGTTCGTGCGCAGCCCGACGCAGCACGCTGATCGTGGTCGGGTCTCCTGGCTCGGCGATCGCCATGAGATGCGGCGCAGCCTCGGCCGAGGTACGTCCCGATGCGAGCAGATGCTCGGCGACCGACCGGTGAGTGGCCCGGCGGGCGGACGGCGGGACCTCTTCGTAGACGGCCCGGCGTAGCAACTCGTGACGGAACCTGACGACGGTGCCGTCGTCGGCGAGCAGGCCCGCCCGGATCGCCTCGGCCAGCGGCGCGGTCAGCGCCGAGGCCGGCTCGCCGAGCAGCCAGGCGGCGTCGTCGAGGGGGAAGCGCGCACCGAGCACCGCGCCGGCCCGGACCAGGGCGGCGCACCGCTCGGAGGAGAGCGCGAGCCGGTGCCGGACCCCGTCGCGCAGTCCGGCGGGCAGCTGGCTGGCCCCGGTGTCCGCGCCGACCGACGCGAGCATGCCCTCCACCAGCGCGACGGCGAGGAAGGGATTGCCGCCAGCGTCGTTCAATGTCCCGACCAGCGCCGGGTCGGCCGGGTACCCCAATCGGTCGGCCGCGATCGCGCGTACGGCGTCGGCTGCCAGCGGTCCCAGCTCGATCAGGCGCACCGGCAGGTCGGCCGTGGTCGAGGTGATCGGTTCGAGTGGGCCAGCGGCGACGTCCCGAGTGGCCAGCAGCCAGACAATCGGTACGGACGCCAGCCGGGACGGGACGATGCGTAGCACGAAAGCGCTGAGCGGGTCGGCCCAGTGCAGATCGTCCAGCACGATCAACAGTGGGTTGGACCCGGATCGCTGTTCCAGGAGTGCGGCGATGTGCTCGGCGAGCCAGAGCGGCTGCTCGATCACCGAGGCGAGCCGCAGGAAGTCCGCCGAACCGATCAGCGGTGCGGTGCCGGTGCGCAGGGCCGGGCCGAGTGATGCCAGGGGCGCGATGTCGTCGCCGACGTGCGCGGCGGTGGCACCCACCGTGTAGCCGAGTCGGGCGGCCTGCTCGATCGCGGCGGCGACCAACGCGCTCTTGCCGATGCCCGGTTCGCCCCGGATCACCACCATGGCCGCCTGGCCGTCCCGAGCCTGGCGCAACGTCCGGAGTACGACGTCCAGCTCGGCGGCGCGGCCCCGCAGCGGCCGGGTCGCCGCCTGCGCCCCCGACGCCGTCACCGCGCCCCCCGTTCTCGATCTCACCGTGCCCACCCTATGCCGCCCGCACGGAGAGCCCATCCGACCACCTCAGCCCACCAGGCGTCCGGCCGCACCCACGGCGGACCGTCCCGAGTCGCCCTTGGCCCCGGAGCCGGATCATTGCGGGTGTCCGGCCCACCTACTGCTCGGCGGGTCGTCGAGCGCGGCCCCGACCCGTGGTGGCATCCACTACGGTGGAATCGGCTTGACGTCGCGTTTCAACTCGTCCCAGTCGGCCGTTCCGATCCGGGCGGGCCGTCCTACAACTCGGAGTAAGGGAAGCTCGGAACAAAGGGAAAGGCGGCAGCGGTTTCACGGAACGTGAGACTGCCGTTCCCGCGACGGGCCGGGACCGGCGGTTCGGTGCGAACGAAGTTACGGCACCGGGTCGCGCCAGCGTGGTACGGAAGCCCGGTAGCCCTATGCCCCGAGCCAGGGTGTGATGACCGCGCGGGCGAGCGTGTGGCCCGCCCTGTTGAAACCGAGGAAGGCTGGCGTGGCGTCCTTGTCGACACCGAGGGTTTCGACGTCGAGCGCGTGCACGGCGATGAAGTAGTCGTGTCGGCCGCTGCCTGGCGGCGGAGCCGCGCCGATGTAGCGACGCATACGGGCGTCGTTGGCCATCTGCCATGCCGGGGTCGCGTATCCTGACCTCGCGCGGCCATTGCGCCAATGGCGGCCGACGTCGCCGCGGATGTCTGTCATCGTAGGTGCACCCGAGGCCAACGCGTTGCCATTCCGTTACTCTTGATGGCTTCGAGTAATTTGAGTCGTGTAGATGTTTCGAAGGGCCTCGATTCTGTCGTTGTCGTAGTGCTCCGATGGCTGGGGCGTATCATTCGGGGAGTCAACGGGCCGACTGCCAGAGCTCTCGATTCCGGTGGTCCGGCGACTTTTGGCCCCATGTGCTCCTCTCGTGCGAGACCTCCGTGGCTGATCGACGGGCCTGGGTGGTACTGGCGAAGGTACGGAGGTATACGCGACATGCTTGCGATGAGCATGGACCGCTACGGAGGCCCGGAGGTGCTCCAATCGGTGGAGTTGGCGAAGCCGTTACCGCAGCCGACCGAGGTGCTCGTGGAGGTTCGTGCTGCGGGCATCAATCCGGCTGATGTGAAGCAGCGTCAGGGGCAGGGTCCGCTTTCGTCCTTTCCTATGATCCTCGGTTGGGATGTCGCGGGTGTGGTGGCCGAGGTTGGATTCGGCGTCACCATCTTTTCGCCGGGCGACGAGGTTTATGGCATGCCGTGGTTCCCGCGGCAGGCCGGCGGTTACGCGGAGTACGTCACCGCGCCCTCGCGCCAGTTCGCCCCGAAGCCTCCATCCCTGTCGTTTGCCGAGGCGGCTGCGTTGCCGTTGGCCGGGCTCGCCGCGTGGCAGTTGGTGACGGACACGATCCGGTTGGACGCGGGTCAGCGGTTGTTGATTCACGGTGCCGCAGGTCACGTGGGTGTATTGGCCGTGCAGGTCGCGAAGGCGCGCGGCGTGCACGTCATCGGGGTGGCCAAGGGCAGTGACCGTGACCGGTTGCGGGCGTTGGGTGCGGACGAGATCGTGGACTACACCTCGGTCCGGTTCGAGGATGTGGTCGATCCGGTCGACGCGGTACTCGACTTCGTCGGCCGCGACTACACGGCGCGTTCCGTGCCTCTCGTGCACCGTGGCGGAGTTGTTGTCCACGTGCCGTCCCCCGTCGACAGCGAAGATATCCGTCGCGGTGCGGCCGCCGGAGTTCGAGTGATGAACTTCCTCGTCGAACCCGACCGTTCCAGTTTGTTGGCGTTGACCGATCTCGTCGAGCGTGGACGGCTCTCCGTCGAGGTGGGCGCGGTGGTGCCGCTCGGCGAGGCGGCGCGGGCGCACGAGATGGTGGAGAGCGGCAAGGTGAAGAACAAGGTCGTCCTGTCGGCGGGCGTCTGACGTCTGAATCCCGCCCCGGCGGGGGGCGGATGGAGATCCGGCTGCGGGTACGCCGGACGTCCTGCGGCACGGCCGGGGTCGACCCGCCTTGGGGACGTTGCCACAGTCGCGGTCGGTCACCCGCCAGCTGGCGGGAGGTTTCCGCCACGTGGCGCTCGATCAGGCCGATACGGGCCGCCATGCTGGTAGCAGCGGTTACGCCCGTGATCGCTGTCCATTCGGAGGCAACGCATGATTACCTTCAAGGCTCCCCCGCCGCCGTTCGACCCGGAGCTCGGCGCCGCACTCGCGGCCATGGCCGATTTCCTCCCGCCTGCGGTGACGCCGGACATGATTCCGGCCCTGCGCGAACTCGGCGCCGGGCCACGGGCCACCGACGAGGAACTGCGGCGTGACGGCCGGTTCGAGATCGAGGAGCGGGTCGTACCCGGCCTGGACGGGGATCCGGACATATCGCTGCTGATCTGCCGGCCCACCGCCCCCACCGGCACCCTGGGATGCCTGTACCACATCCACGGCGGCGGCATGATTTTCGGTGACAACCGCTCCGGTGTGCGAGAGATGTTGCTCGACTGGGCGGAGGAGTTCAATCTCGTCGTGGTGTCGGTCGAATACCGGCTCGCTCCGGAGACCCAGCACCCCGGTCCGGTCCACGACTGTTACGCCGGGCTGCTCTGGACCGCTGAGCACGCTGGCGACCTCGGTTTCGATCCGGACCGGCTGATCGTCGCCGGGGGAAGCGCGGGTGGTGGACTGGCCGCGGCGGTCGCCCTGATGGCCCGCGATCGGGGCGGCCCGGCGCTGCTCGGGCAGATGCTGCTCTACCCGATGTTGGACGACCACAACAACACCCCGTCGACGCAGCAGATGGCCGGCGTGGGGGTATGGGACCACACCGCCAACCAGACGGGCTGGGGGGCGCTGCTCGGCGACGCAGCGGGCGGGCCGGACGTCTCGCCGTACGCCGCACCGGCGCGTGCCGAGGACCTCTCCGGGCTGCCGGCCGCCTTCATCGAGGTGGGCAGTGCCGAAACCTTCCGGGACGAGGACGTGGCGTACGCGAGCCGGATCTGGCAGGCCGGTGGGCGGGCCGAACTGCACGTCTGGCCGGGCGCCTTCCACGGTTTCGACGTGACGGTGCCAACTGCGCAGATCTCCCAGGACGCGAAGCGAGCCCGCGTTGCTTGGCTGAACCGGCTGTTCAACGCATAGCCTGAGCTGATGAGAGACCTGGCTGTCCGGCTCGCCGCGCTGGACGCGGACGCGGGTGCCGCGCTGCAGGTCATCGCCTACTTCGATGGCTTGGTAGAGGGGCGCGCCGGGCTGCAGAGCATCGTTCGTGGGGCGGCCGTGCTGGCCGGTTGCCCGGCCCGGCTGGACGACGACGCCCGCCGGGTGCACATCCGGATGCTGCCGGACGGGATCGCCGCCCCGCTGCCGGGCCCACCGGACGGGAGCTGGCCCGGCCAGCCGGTCGGCACGGCGATGCTGCGGCTGGAACGCTCGGGGGCGCCCGGTCCGGTGGACGCGATGGTGCTGGAGCGGGCGGCGGGCGCCGCCGGTGCTGTGCTGGACCGTACCCGCGGCCGGGCCCCGGCCGCCGCCGACCCGGCGGCGGTCGAGCTGGTCGTGGAAGCGTCCGCGCCCGCCGACGTACGCCTGCAGGCGGCCCGCTGGCTGGGCCTGCCCGCCGATGGTAGGGCGTACGCGGTGGCTCTGGCCTCGGGGGAGTCCCGGCTGGCGGCGGCCGGCACACCGCCACCCACCACTCGGGCTCGGGCCGGAATCGGTCCGGCGGTGCCGCTGCTCGACCTGCCCGAGTCCCACCGGGCGGCCCGGACGGCGTTGCGCTTCGCGGCCGAAGGCACCGACGAGGATCCCGGCGAGACGTTGGTGCACTTCGAGGAGTTGGGTGGGCTGGTTGTGCTCGCTTCCGTACCCGAGCCGGCTGGGGTGCCGGACGTGCGGGCGCTGGAACATGCGGCGGGCGGGGCGTCCTGGGTTCTGACCACGCTGCATGCGGTGGCGTCGACCGTCAGCTTGCGTGCGGCGGCGACGGTGTTGCGCCTGCATCATTCGACGCTGCAGGACCGTGTCGGGCACGCGGAGCACCTGCTTGGCTGGAGTGTGCGGGAGCCGCAGGGCCGGTTGCGCCTGCAGTTGGCGCTGACCCTTCGACGCCTACACCGCCACCCGTCGTCGCCCTAGCCTCGTGCGGCGGCGCCGAAGTTGTACCGCGCGGCTGACGCCGACGTGGTCCGACGGGTCATCGAGCAGGTCGACGGTGGACAGCTACTACATCGGTGACGACACCGCGTGGGGCGTCGTCCCTGAACGGAATCGCAGCCGACACCCGGCTCTTGATCCCTATTTCGGGCACAGTCCGGGCACACGAGACGCCACCGGGCGACACGGGTCAGCAGACCGTGCGCTTATCGCGTCGGGGCTGGCGTTGTAGACGTCATCGATGATCGTGACCCTGTCGGGCCGGATGGTGGCCTGCGTTTCTGTCCCGGGGACAACGCTCAGCGCCGGGTGAACACGAACCTCGACCGCGTTTCACCGGCGCGCCGGATGGGGTGTACACCTGCCCGGCGCCGAAGGCACGCGCGTATGCCTGCTGCCGGGCGGTGTACGCCTCGTCGGCGAACGGGTCGGCCCAGCCGAGGTAATCCCAGTAGTCCACGTGGAATCCGAGCGCGAAGACACGCTGTCCCCGCTCCCGGGCATCGCGTTCGATCTCGCTCAGCACCTCCTCCGCGGGAGGACAACTCGAGCACCCCTGCGAGGTGAACATCTCGATAATGGCGAAGCCGGGGTCTGATGCCCAGGCGCCCCCCACTTCCGCCGGCGAATCCACCGGACGGGCACAACTCGATCCCGTGGGCGTAGCGTCCGTCATAGCGCAGGCTGACCCGGGGCACCGCCGAGGTCGAGCGGCCGTGCCCCGTCCCCTCAACACGGATCGCATTACCGCAGCCGCCTGACAGTGCTTTCTCACCGTTTTGGTTAGGGTGTGGGGATAGGTGAATCAGCCTCGTTGACACCGCTGCGAACAAGGTCGAGGTACGCCGCCTTCGGGATGACCTGACTGCTTTCGGCGGGGACGTGTTCGGGTCGTTGGAGCGGGCGGACGAGTCCGCTCGAAGGCACCGAAACCAGTCAAGCTTGGAGTCGCGCCCACAGCTACCACCCCACTGCCACTGAAATGACCTCCGCGTCCTCGCAGTCAGGCGTGTGTGGGGAGCAGTTTCTCGAGCCGGATCGGCAGTTCCCTGATCCGGATTCCGGTGGCGTGGTGCACGGCGTTGGCGATGGCGGCGTTCACGCCGCTGGTGGCGAGTTCGCCGATGCCCTTGACGCCGAGTTCGTTGAGCGAGTCGTCGGTCTCCGGGATGATGATCGCCTGATGGTGGATGACGTCGGCGTTCACCGGGATGTGGTAGTCGGCGAGGTTGGTGTTCGTGTAGCGGGCGTACCGGTCGTCGATGTCGGTCGCCTCGTACAGGGCCATGGCGGCCCCGAAAATCTGTGCACCCATCAGTTGACTCTCGGCTGCCTTCGGGTTGATGATCCGTCCGGCCGCGTACGCGCCGACGATCCGGGGCAGGCGCAGTTCGCGGGTCTGCCGGTGGACGCGCGCCTCCACGAAAACGGCTCCGAACGAGCACTCGGCCCGGTCCGGCATCAGGTAACCACCGGTCGCCACGCGACGGCCCTGGTACAGCAACTGCATCCCGTTGTGCGGCGCCCCGTGGGGCAGGAACTCCGCGTACTCCTCGACGGCGCCGTCGCCGTCACTGCCTGCCCGCTCGGCCCGGCGGGCCCGGATCTGTTCGCACGCCTTCGCCACCGCGCTGCACACACTCGCGGTGGACATCGAGCCGCCGGCGATCGAAGCCGGCGGCAGGTCACTGTCGCCGAGGTCGACGGTGATCCGGTCCAGCGGCACCTCCAGCAGGTCCGCGACGATGATCGCGATCGCCGTGCCGAGGCCGCCGCCGACGTCGTGTCCGCCGGTCTGCACCCGCACCCAGCCCTGCGACGACACCGTGATCCGCGCGCTGGCCGGTCCGGCGAGTGTGATGAGTGACAGGCCGGCGCAGCCGTACCCGACCTGCCAGTCCCCGTCGACCATGCTGGCCGGTCGCGTGTCGCGGTCGGCCCAGCCGAAGGCGTCGGAGGCGGCGTCGAGGCACGCGACCAGGTTCCGGGAGGTGTAGCGGCGGCCGTTGACCGGCTCGACCATGGTGTCGTTGATCCGGCGCAGTTCGACCGGGTCCATGCCGAGGGCGTAGCTCAGCTCGTCCATCGCGGACTCGATCGCGAACAGGTACGGCACCTCGGGCGGGCAACGCATGAACCCCGGTGTGTTGCGGTCGGCGTGCACGACGGTGACCGCGGAGCCCACGTTCGGGCAGTGGTACAGACGGGTCGAGGACTCCGTACCGGCGACCTTGAAGTTGTCCGCCCGGCTGCTGATCTCCCAGCCCTTGTGGCTCAGGGCCAGCAGTCGACCTTCGCGGTCCGCGCCGAGCCGGACGTGCTGGCGGGTCTCGGCCCGGTACGTGGTGGTGGTGAACCCCTGCGCCCGGGTGACCGCCAGCCGGACCGGGCGTTTGAGTCGCCGGGCGGCGAGCGCCACGATCGCGGTCCGTTGGTTGAGAAAGCCGCGGGACCCGAACGCGCCCCCGATGTAGGGCGAGAGCACGCGTAGGTCGGCGGGGTCGATGCTCAGTTGCTCGGCCAGCCCGTTGCGGAACCCGGTCACGTTCCGGGACGACTCCCAGACGGTCAGCTTGTCGCCGGTCCAGGTGCAGGTGGTGGTGAACAGTTCGATCGGGTTGTGGTGCTGGGTCGGGGTCCGGTACCACGCGTCGATGGTCACCGGGGCGTCGGCCTGCGCACGGTCCGGGTCACCGACGCCATCGGTCTCGGCCGGGTCGGCCGTACCCGAGCGTTGGTCCCCGCCCGGTTGTTCGGCGGCCACGAAGTCGTCGTCGGTGAAGGTGGACTTCGGGGTTTCCGCCGTGTAGTCGATCCAGAGCCGGCCGGCGGCGTCGCGGGCCTGCTCGAACGACTCGGCAATCACCATCGCGACGATCTGGCCGGCGTACCACACCTGGTCGGAGGCGAGCGGGGCGATGGTGGAGTCCATCACCCCCTGCCGCTGGAAGTCCCGACCGGGCTTGATCGCGTCGCCCACGTTGCGGTAGGTGAGGATCTCCAGCACTCCGGGCAGGCTCCGTGCCTCGGTCTCGTCGATGCCGGTGATCCGGCCCCGGGCGATCGCGCTGGTCCGCAGGTAGGCGTACGCCTGGTGCGGGACGGCGAAGTCGGAGCCGTACCTGACCGCGCCGGTGACTCGCAGCCAGCCGTCCACCCGCGAGGTGGGCGTGCCGATGCGGGTGGGCCTGCCGTCTGGTGGGGCCGTCACGTCACACCCGCATTTCCGCTGCCTGCATCAGGGCTCGGGCGACCGTGCGGGCGCCGAGTTCGGGGGAGTGGTTGTTGTCGCCGTGGGTGACGGCCCCGGCGAGGGCGACGCGCCCGGTCTGCGCCGCGTTGTCGGTGGTCAACGCCCGGCCGCGCAGGAACGCCTCCGCCGCGTCCGCCCGCCAGGGCCGGTAGGCCAGTCCGCCGAGGGCGATCCGCACGTCGGTGACGGTTCCGTCGCCCGCGAGGTCGAGCGCGACCGCCGCGCTGGCGACCGCGAACTCGTAGCTTTCCCGGTCGCGTACCTTGAGGTACGTCGAGCGCCGGGTGTGCGGACCCGACGGTACGAACAGCGCGGTGATCAGTTCGCCCGGCGCGAGGATGGTCTCGACCTCCGGCCGGTCCGCACCCGTGTGCAGGTCCCGCAGCGGGAAGGTCCGTACGCCGTCCCGGCCGAGGGTCTCCACCCGGGTGTCCAACGCGACGAGTGCCTGGGCCAGGTCACCGGGATAACTGGCGATGCACCGGTCGCTCACCCCGAGCACCGCGTGCATCCGGTTCTTCCCGCCGATCGCGGCGCAGCCCGAGCCGGGCCGGCGCTTGTTGCACTCGTCGTAGTCGACGTCCCGGAAGTAGGTGCACCGGGTGCGTTGCAGCAGGTTGCCGCCGAGCGTGGCCATGTTGCGGATCTGCTGACTGGCGGCCCGCTGCAACGTCTCGGCGATGACCGGGTAGTCCCGGCCGACCACCGGGTGGTCGGCGGCCTGGTGCAGGCGGACGAGCGAGCCGAACCGGATCCCCTCCGCGGTCACCTCGACCGAGCCGTGCACGTCCCGGAGCCCGTTGATGTCGACCAGCTCGTCGGCGGTCCAGCAGGACAGCTTGAGAT
Source organism: Micromonospora sp. NPDC004704 (assembly GCF_053601675.1). NCBI lineage: Bacteria > Bacillati > Actinomycetota > Actinomycetes > Micromonosporales > Micromonosporaceae > Micromonospora > Micromonospora sp. NPDC004704. The sequence goes on from NZ_JBSGCD010000012.1 coordinate 211,296, forward strand.
AGTCGACGATGTTGGTGCCGCCGGCCAGGAACTGGATCGGGGAGTTGGTCGGGCCGAGCGCACCGTCGACCACCGCGGCGCGGGCGACGGCCTGCTCGGCGGTGTCGACCCTGGTGTACACGAATGGGCGCAACGTTCAGCCCCGCCCGGTCGCGGTGCGGTGGGTGGCCGGCGTCTTGTCCGGTGCCGATGTCGCGTCCCGGACCTGCCGCACGGCGGCGACGATGTGCGGGTACGCGCCGCACCGGCACAGGTTGCCGCTCATGTGGTCCCGGATCTCGTGGTCGGAGTCCGCTTTGCCGTCCTCGACGCAGGCGATGGCGGACATGATCTGGCCGGGTGTGCAGTAGCCGCACTGGAAGGCGTCCTGGTCGATGAACGCCTGCTGCATCGGGTGCAGGGTTCCGTCCGGTGCGGCGAGGGACTCGATCGTCTCGACCGGCTCGCGTACGGCGACCGCCAGGGTGAGGCAGGACAGGACCGTGCTGCCGCCGACGCGCATCGTGCAGGCACCGCACTGGCCGTGGTCGCAGCCCTTCTTCGAGCCGGTCAGGTCGAGTTGTTCGCGGACGAGGTCGAGCAGGGTGCTGCGGACGTCGACGAGGACCCGCCGTGCGTCCCCGTTCACCGTCAGGTCGACCACGATGACTGGCCCGGGCCACGCCGTCGGGTCGGTCCGGTCCGCCGGGGATCCGCCGTACTCCCGGTCGACGGTGGCCGTCGTGGGTTTGGTCATCCCGCTTTTCCTCCGCTTGGTCGCCCGGGCGGCGAGGAGCTGACCGGCCCTGGCCCGACCGGCACACGAGGGCCAGAATATCCGGAACGTAGAACAAAAGGGGTATAACGAATAAGAACACTGAGAGCACCTCTGATCCGGACATCGGGCCGCCCGTTCCCCATCGACCGACGGACTGCGCGGGGTCCACGTGAACGGACGCGGATCGGTACCCTTCCATGGCTGCCGCAGGTGAACATCTTTGGAGGGGCTGTGCGCCGATTTCTGCGTGCCACGATGGTGACCGCGGTTGCCGCGGGGCTGCTGTCCGTCTGGCCCGCGGTGGCGCAGGCCGACCAGGGGTCGGTGACCCGGGTGACGCTGGGCAGCGCGCGCGATGTCAACCCTGGTGTGATGACTCTGCTCGTCAGCCGCACCGTCACGCTGGCCGCCGGTGAGTCCCGACATGTCACGGGCCGGTTCGAGGCCACCAGCAGCATGACCTCGATTGCCGCCATGAACGACCATGTGCGTTGTCTCGACTCCGGCGGCGCGCAGGTTGGCGTGCAGGGCGTCACCTCGCGCAACCACGAGGGATCCGACACCACGTCGTACGCGATAGACGGGCACCTGCCCCTCTACGCCGATCTGCTGTTCACCGCGCCGGCCGCGGGTACCTACACCTGTGGTGTGTACGGCTACACCGCGTCCAGCGCCAGCAGTTCGTACCATCTGACGGCGGTGCCCGGCAGCACCTGGCTGGAGATGAGCGACACCGACCAGGTCGGCTCACGTTGGTGGCAGAACCCGGTCTGCAACAGCACCGGCACGTCGTCGACATGCAGCTACATCGGCGCCGGCGCCTCGACCGTGCACGTGTTCTACAACGACGGGACGCCGGTCTACAAGTGGGCCGCGGATCCGGGCGCGACCGCGGTGCAGGCGCTGGCCAACATGACCGTCACCACCTGCTACCTGAATACGGCTTCGTGCCAGCGGCCGAGCGTCGCGCCGTACCAGAAGGCCCGTGGTACCAACGCGGTCATCGACGCCCGGCTGGAGCTGATCCAACTCGACCCGACGGCGCACACCTGCCGCAACACGGCGACCGCCACGACCCGGCACACGATCCGCGACGACGCCCACCACTACGCCGCCTACTTCAGCCTGCCACGGGTGACGATCGACCCGACCTGCGGGACCCGGTTGTTCATCATGCGGATCGTCGTCACGCACGTCTCGGGCCAGCCGGTGAAGATCGACGGTCTGCAGAGCACGAACGCGCTCAGCCACGGGATCGCGATGAACCTGTTCGGCTAGGCCGCGCCCGCCCGCGGGATCACTGCGGTCACCCGGTCGATGTCACGTGTGCCACTCAGCATCAGCAGGACGCTTTCATCTGCCAGGAGCGAGCGGAGCAGGGCGGCCCGGTCACCCACGTCCGTCGGGATCAGCCGGGGATCGGCCGCTTCCTCGATCCGGGTGACCGGGTCCAGCGACGCGTCCGCACGCAGGATCGCGGACTCCAGTTGCACCAGCTCGGGTGCCGGGTCGAGGCCGAGCTCTCCGGCAAGCCGCGTCCGCAGCGTGCGATAGACATCGAGTGCCGTGGAGCTGCGGCCATCGCGGTAGAGGGCCAGCATGAGTTGGCCCACCAGCCGTTGCCGGAGGGGATGTTCGGCCACGAGGCCGGTGAGCTCGGCGAGCAGGCGTCGGCCGCTGCCCAGCCGCAGATGGGCATCCATGCGGTCCTCCAACGCGACCCAGCGACCTTCACGCAGATGGCTGCACAACCGCTCCGCGACATCCGGGGATGCCACGCCGGCGAGCGGCTCGCCGTGCCACAGGGCGAGTGCCTCGTCGAGCAGATCGACGGCGCGCTCGTCGTCCGCGGCGCCTGCCGCGCCGACCAGGCCGGTGAACCGGTGCGCGTCGATCGCCAGCGGGTCGATGTGGGCAACGTACCCGGCTCCCTGATTGACGATCTCCGGCCCAGCGGCGCCTGCCTGCCGAAACGCCGCACGCAGGCGCGATACCAGCGTCTGGATCGAGGCCCGCGCGGAAGCGGGCACGTTGTGCTCCCAGACGAGGTCGACCAGGCGGTCCATCGACACCAGGCGGTTGGCCTCCAGTAGCAGCACCGCGAGCACGAGACGCTGCTTGCGTGAGCCGAGGTTGATCTGTTTCCTGCCTGCCCATGCCTCGACGCTGCCCAGGATCTGGAACTTCATCGGCTACCCCCCGATTGGCATCCGTTCGTTCATTATGCCCTGTTCCATCGACGGAGGTGAGTGCATTGGGCCGGGGTGCAAGCGGTTTGCAAGCGCGCGACGCGAAGGTACGGGCGTTCGTAACGTCCAGGCGCTTCTTGAAACAGGAGGTCTCATGCGTAGACGAATCGCGTTCGTGAGCTGCGTACTCGTAGCGGTCACGGGCACGACGTCAGCCGTCCAGGCGCAAGTCTCCACCGCCGCAGCCGAGAACATGTCGACCGTCGGCTTCGCGGCGGCCGTCGACACCGAGGCGATGACCCGGCAGTTCCACCGCCTCAAGGCCATGGGTGCCGCTCACCCGGAGGGCGCGGGGAGCACGTACTTCGACGAGGCCACCGGCCAACTCGTCGTCAGGTACGTGGACAACGAGGACGGTGCCGCGCTGCGAGCGACAGGCAACACCTTGCGTGCCCAGGCCGGTGATGTCCCGGTGCGGTACGAGGCGACCACCATCTCGCTGCACCGCTTGGAGTAGGCGACCAGGAGCCTGAACGACGACCGCGGCTGGGCCGGTCCGCAGGCCGCGATGGTGCACCAGGTGCGTCTCGACGAACTCGCCGACCGCATCGTCATCGAGGCTGCTGGTGCGGCGGAAGCGCTCACCGCGGCGGCGGCGAAGGCCACGGGAATCACCCCGCGGGTCGTCGTCTCGCCGACCGGCCCGGCTGATCAGAGCCGCCGGTCGGATACGGCTCCCTACTACGGCGGCCTGGCGATCTGGGCGGGCAGCACGGGCAGCCCGGCCACTGCGAACGCGTACTGCACCACCGGCTTCCGGATGACCCGGGGTGGGACCAACAGCAACTGGGTGACCACCGCTGGCCACTGTGGCGCCAACGGAACGCAGTTCTGGCACCCGGGTGGCAACGCTGTCCGTGTCAGCTCGAACTACGAATCCTCCGGCACCGACGTCGCGATGCTGGCTCCGATCGGCGATCGATACTTCAGCCGTTACTCGTGGTTCGGTGGCAGGGACGCCACGACCGCAAACCCGGTTTCCGGGAAGAACACCACCTGGCCCGCTGTCGGTTCGGCGGTTTATGTCTCCGGCTCCAACGGCGGACTGGTCTACGGCCTGGTGACGTCAACCAGCGGTACCTGCGGCGGCGAGCAGATGGTCGTCATCGACACCGACACCGGGCACCCCAACGACGGTGCCACCCTCGGTGGTGATTCCGGGGCCCCCGTTACCCGATGGAACACGGGCACCTCGGACACGACCGATCTCGTGGCAGTGGGCAGCCACGCCTGCGGCAATTCAGTGAACGCCTCGTGGTTCGTGCCGATCCACCGCGTCGAGGCAGCAACGGACGCGGTCGTGGTGGTCGGCGGCACCTGACAGACAGCCGCCCCGAAGCGAAACGCCCTGGCTGTGGACCAACCATCCCACCAGGGCGTTTCGTTCACTCACTGGGCGTCGGGCGGACTATCGGGTGGTCTGGCGTCGTTTGGTGAGCCATCGCATGAGGTCCAGTGCGTGTGACGCGGGCTCCGGGATCGGGTGGAAAACGTGTTCCACCACGTCGTCGGTGACGATCAGGGTCAGCCGTTCGTAGAGTGTCATGTCGCCGGCCGTGAAGGTGGGCAGTCCGAGTGCGGCGGCCAGGGTCAGCCGCGGGTCGGGTATCAGTGGGTACGGCAGCCGCAGCCGGTGCACGAGCTCGCGCTGATAGCCGGTCGACTGCGCGGACAACCCGTAGACGCGTGCCGCCCCGGCGGTGAGGATCTCCGCGTGGTGGTCGCGGAGCCAGGTGGCCTGTTCGGTACTGCCACGCGCGCCGTGGATCTCCAGCAGTCCGTTGGGCAGGTCGACGCCCGGTCGGCCGGTGAGCGGGTAGACGAAGATGACGCTGCGGCCGGGACCGAGCGCGCCGAGATCGACCGGCCGCCCGTCGGTGGCGTAGAAGCCGAGCGGCGGTAACGGCTTGCCGACCAGGTCTGCGGGGTCTGCGCCGACGGCAGGGACACCGGTCACCAGCTGGCTCGCGGCCGCGTCGAGGCGCGCGTCGAGGGCGCCGCGCTGGGCGGTCAACTTCCCGATGCGTTCCTGTAGGGCGGCGACGGTGCTCCGGTACGTCGCCAGCGCCGCCGCGCACACATCGGCGTCGTCGGATCCGTCGGCGATCGACTCGACGAACGGGCGGGTCTCCTCGACGCTGAGGCCCAGCGCCATCAGCTCGCGGATCTGTGCGACCAGACGTACCGCGATCGGGTCGTACTCGCGGTAGCCGTTGCCGAGCCGCCGCGGCACGACCAGCCCAGCCGACTCGTAATACCGCAGGGCACGCACGGTCGTCCCGGTCCGGCGTGCCAGCTCACCCACCCGCATCCGGCCACCCTAAACCCGCACCCCAGGGTACGGGTCAAGGTGTTCATCGTCGCGGTGGCACGACCGCCGTTCTCTGCCAGTCTGACCCCACAGACACCACGAGAGCAGGGAGTACGTGATGACGGCTATCAGCCGAGTGGTCGGCCGGCAGGTCCTCGACAGCCGCGGCAACCCGACCGTCGAGGTCGACGTGGTCCTCGCGGACGGCTCGACCGGCCGGGCCGCCGTGCCGTCCGGCGCGTCGACCGGGGCGAACGAGGCGGTCGAACTGCGCGACAGCGACCCCACGCGCTTTCACGGCAAAGGCGTCAGCAAGGCCGTCGCCGCGGTCACCGGCGAGATCGCCGAGGCGGTGCTCGGCCTCGACGCGGAGGACCAGGCGCTGGTAGACGGAACGATGATCGAGCTGGACGGCACGAAGGACAAGGGCCGCCTCGGCGCGAACGCGATCCTGGGTGTGTCCCTCGCCACGGTAAAGGCCGCGGCGCTCGCCCACCGCCAACCGCTCCACCGCTACGTGGGCGGGGTCGGTGCCCGCCTGCTACCGGTGCCGATGATGAACATCGTCAACGGCGGCGCGCACGCCGACAACCCGCTCGACTTCCAGGAGTTCATGATCGCCCCGGTCGGCGCGCCGAGCTTCTTCGAGGCCGTACGGATGGGGTCCGAGGTGTTCCACACCCTGCGCCGATCCCTGGCGGCGGCCGGGCACAGCACCAACGTCGGCGACGAGGGCGGCTTCGCGCCGAACTTCGCGACCGCCGAGGAGGCGCTGCGGTTCGTGCTGCGCGCGATCGAGGACACCGGTTACGAGCCCGGCAGGGACATCACGATCTGCCTCGACCCGGCCAGCTCGGAGTTCTTCCGCGACGGCGTCTACCGCTACGTGGGCGAGGGCCGCGACCGCACCGTGGAAGAGCACGTCGACTACCTTCTCGACCTGGTCTCCCGGTACCCGATCAGCTCGATCGAGGACCCGATGGCCGAGGACGACTTTGCCGGCTGGAAGCGGCTCACGGCCCTGGCCGGTGAGCGGGTCCAACTGGTCGGCGACGACGTCTTCTGCACTGACGTCAACCGGCTGCGCGACGGCATCGAAGGCGGTTACGCCAACGCGATCCTGGTCAAGGTCAACCAGATCGGCACGCTCACCGAGACCCTGGCGACGGTGGACGCCGCCCACAAGGCAGGCTACCGGGTGGTGATGTCGCACCGCTCCGGCGAAACCGAGGACACCACGATCGCGGACTTGGCGGTGGGCGTGGGCTGCGGTCAGATCAAGACAGGGTCGCTGTCCCGCTCGGACCGCACGGCGAAATACAACCAGCTCATCCGCATCGAAGAGGAACTCGGCGACCGCGCGCTCTACCCGGGCCACCGTTGAGACCGCCGCTGGGTGGACTGGCTCGTCGTCCCTAGGGTGGGTCGGGTGATCGTGGACGGTTTTCGCCTGGGCGTCGACTTCGGTACGTCGACCACGGTGGCGGTGCTGAGCGGGCCCGACGGTTCCTCCCGTCAGGTCGATCACCGCCGCGGTGTGGCTGTCCTGGTGGGTGTCGACTCCACCGACGATCTCGATCGCGGCTTCGTCAGGTGTAATAGGAGGCATCGTCGTCCTGTCGTTCGTGACTGGGGCAGGGCGGCACGCACCAGCCGGGCAACGCGGACAAGACAGAGATGGGGCCTCTGGCCAGGCTCCTATGAAGTCACAACGCCACGTCCGGTGAGTGCACGAGCACCTCCCGACCGGGGACGACAAATCCGGTTAAGGACCCGAAGTCAGTCAGTCGATGGGTCAGCCCCCGGCGGAGGTGCTCGCGAACATCATCTCTGTCAGTCGACGTCGATGACGATCTTGCCGTTACCGGTGCCGTTCTCCACGATGGCGTGGGCGTCGTCGACGGTGGACAGGGTGAACCGTCGGGGATCGAGGAGCGGTCGCAGCGCCTGCGTGTCGGCCAGGGCGCTGGCCTCGCGCAGGATCTCCCCGTGGTGCTCGCGTCCCTGACCGGTCAGCATCGGCATCAGGGTGAAGACCCCGGAGTAGGTGGCACCACGGAACGACAGCGGAGCGAGGCTGTGGGTACCCCAGCCCAGCGCGCTGACGACGTGCCCGGTGTAGGTGCGGACGGCGGTGAAGGACAGATCGAGGGTGGCGCCGCCGATGGTGTCGAAGACGACGTCGAAGCCCTCGCCGTCGGTGTGTTCGGCGACGTAGTCCTCGACCGGTGTGGTGGTGTAGTCGATCGGCGTCGCCCCGAGACGTGCGATCGTCGCCAGGCTTCGGGGTGATCCGGTGGCGAAGACCCGGGCGCCCCGGGCCCGGGCGATCTGGATGGCGACCTGTCCCACACCACCGGCGCCCCCGTGTACGAGCACCTGGTGGCCGGCGGTCACCCGTGCCCGGTCCACCAGCGCCTCCCAGGCGGTGATGACGGCAAGCGGCAGGGCCGCCGCCTCACGCGGACCCAGCGACTCCGGTTTGCGGGCGAGTAACCGGGCATCGACGGCGGCGTACTGGGCGAGCGATCCCTGGAGATCACCGACGCCGCCGGTCAGTCCGTACACCTCGTCGCCGGGCGCCAGGTCGGTGACCCTCGGGCCGACCTCCGCCACGACTCCGGCCAGGTCCATCCCGAGTACCGCCGGTGGACGGACCCGCGCGTGCGCGGCCTTTCCCGCGCGGATCTTGGTATCCAGCGGATTGACACCGCTCGCCGCGACCCGGACCAGCACCTGTCCGGGACCCGGCACCGGCTTCTCGATCTCCTCGAGGGTCAGCGGGCCGCCGAACTCCTTCAGCACTACCGCGCGCATGTCACTACCTCGTTTTCCAGCTTCCGATATGGTTCGGCTCATCCACCACAGCCCGGTCCTGCGGCAGCCGGGCCGAGTTCCTGGTGCTCGGCTTCGGCACGCGCCGTACGTTCAACGATCCGCTGGCCGTACGGATGGCAGAAGGGCGTGTCTTCCGGGGTGCGCGGCACCCTGGAAGACCGATCTGCCGGAGCCAGGGGCCTGCGTCCACGCCAGTAATGCCGCTACGGAAACTCACCACCGTAAGTGACTGAAGCGGCGCGACCATTTGTTGCGATCTCACCACTGGCCCTGCGGGACGGCTATGACCGAGGCTACGGAAATGGACGCCCGCCGACGATTCGGTCCGTCGGGCGTGATCGCGGAGCCTTTTCGTCGGGTGGATGTCGGCCGTCTTTGACATAGGCTGTCGGGTGCGGCCGCGGGTAAGGAATCCTGTTGACCGGAATGGGGGCGCAGTGAGCTACGACCTGGAAATCGCCGGGGGTGCCGTGTCGGCGACCGACGTCCGTGTCGCCGTCGAGGAGATTCTGGCGGAGGCTCGACTCATCACGCTCGCCACGGCCGGCCCACGGGGCCCGCACGCCAGTCCGGTGTTCTTCGCCGCCGACGACCTGACGCTCTACTTCGTCGGCGAACGGACCACCCGGCACACGGGTGGGCTGGCCACCGATGACCGGATCTCGGGCGCGGTGTTCGTCGAGCCGCCGGTCTACGGCGAGCAGCTGCGCGGGGTGCAACTGCACGGCTCGGCCGCCGAGGTGCGGCCCGAGCACCGGTCCACCGCCCTGTCGATCTACCGGCGGCGGTTCACCGACTTCGCCCCTACCACGGACGTGCAGCAGACCTTCCTGCGCGGCGAGGGACGAGCGGGGTTGTACCGGTTCGTGGTCGACGATCTGACGTTGCTCGACGAGCCCCGTTTCGGGCGCCGGAACTACCTGCAGGCGACCGTGGTCCGCTGACGGTCACGACTCGTCGCCCGTGACGTCGATTTCCGGTACGTCAACATTCGCGAAGACCGCCAAACTGTCCGCCGGATCAAGGTCGGCGGCAAGGGTACGTAGTTCGGTGAGCGGGTCGATTTCCGCTGGCAGGGTGCCGTCCTGAAGCCGGCGTACCCAGTCGGTGCGTCCTTGATCGGGGATCATCGCGTCTCTCGAAATATGGATGTCCAGTGATGACGATCACTATACACTTTTCCATCGTGACGCCGTCGAGAGGAGGACGGGTGACCAGTGCCGGCAGACTGATCCGATTGTCCCGACTCATTCCTGACCGACGTTCGGTGCTGGTGCCGTTCGACGACGCACTGATCAGCGGTCCGTACGGTGGCCTCGTCGACACGGTCGTCCGAGCGCGCGAGGTGGCCGACGGTGGTGCCAACGCGATAATGGGGTTCCGTGCCCTGCATGACCGCTGTTCGGCACGCGGGCTGTTCGTGCCGTTCGTCCTCAACCTGACCGCCAGCACGGTGCTTTCCTCGCACACCAGGAAAACGGTGGTCGGGTCGGTGGAGGCGGCGGTTCGCGCCGGCTGCGACGGTGTGGCCGTACACGTCAACGTCACCGACGGGCGCGAGGGGGAGATGCTCGGCACGCTGGGCGCCGTCAGCGACGCCTGCCAGCAGTGGAACATGCCGTTGCTGGCGATCATGTATCCGCGCCGGGTGCACCGCGACGGCACGGACGACAACTACCTGGAACTCAAGGCCACCAACCGGGACGGCTACGCGCGGCTCGTCCGGCACGCCGTCCGGATCGCCGTCGAACTCGGCGCCGACATCGTCAAGACGCAGTACACCGGCGACCCGGAGAGCTTCGCGACCGTGGTGGAGGTGTCGCTGGGCGTACCGGTGGTCATCGCCGGAGGCCCGCGCACGTCCGTCCGGCAGGCGCTCGACAACGCGTACGGGGCGATGTCGGCCGGTGCGGCGGGCGTGTGCTTCGGTCGACAGACCTATCACCGTACGGATGTCACCGGTTTTGTCCGCAAGTTGTGCCTGGTGGTCCGCGACCAGCGCGACCCGGTGGACCTCGTGTCGGCATGAGCCCGATCGGGCGGTGGTACGGACTCGCCCCGGTGGCCGGCACCGTGACCGTCGCGACGCTCTGGGGCACGAGCGGGGTACTGGTCCGATACCTGGACCTCACCGCCGCCCAGATCGCCTGCGCCCGGGCGTCGATCGGTGCCCTCGCCCTGGCGGCCTGGCTGCTGACGCCGTTCGGCCGGGCGTCGTGGAGACGGCCGGCGGGGTGGCCGGCGTTGACGGTCTCCGGGGTGCTGCTGGCCGTGCACTGGTGGACGTTCATCCTGGCGCTGCAACGGATTCCGATCGGCACCGTCCTGCTCGGGATCTACCTCGCCCCGCTCGTCATCGCCGCAGCCGCCCGCCCGGCACTCGGTGAGCGGGTCACCACCCGGCAGGTGGTCGCACTGGGTATCGCACTCGCGGGCAGCGTGCTCATCCTCCGGCCACAGCAGACCGGCGGCTGGTCCGGGGCGACGCTGATCGGATTCTCCGCGCTGGCGTACGCCGGGTCGATCCTGGCCAGCAAGCGTGCGCTCGCCGGAACCCCGCCGCTCACGGTGACCGCGATCCAGCTCGGTCTGGTCGGTGTCCTGCTCGCGCCGGCCGCGCTGCTCGATCCGGTCGCGTTGACCGCCGGGGACCTGTTCCTGCTCGGTGTCCTGGGGGTGGTGTACAGCGCCGCCGCGCAGCTCGTTTATCTCTGGGGTCTGCGGTCGCTGTCGGCGACCACCTCCGGCACGCTGCTCTACCTCGAACCGGTGTCCGCGTTGGTCGCCGGTGCCGTGTTCCTGGCCGAGGAGCTGACCCCCGCAACGGTGCTCGGGGCCGCCCTGGTGATCGTGGCGGGTGTTCTGGTGACGATCAATACGATGTCGGCCCGCGGGGATCAAAAACCCGTCACCCGTCGATTACTATAAGTCACACGCATGTTTGCCGGACCTGGAGGAATGGCGTGGCGCTCGCCGGAAAGATAGCCGTGGTGACCGGGTCGTCCCGGGGAATCGGCAGGTCGGTGGCGGATGCGTTCGCCAGCCGGGGCGCCACCGTGGTGCTGAATTCCCGTTCGGACACGGCGACCGGCGAGACCGCCGCTCGGGAGATTCGTGATCGTGGCGGGGCCGCCAGCTTCATCCAGGCCGACGTGACCGATCGCGCCGAGGTGGAACGCCTGTTCGCGACCACCGAACAGCTCTACGGTCCGGTGGATGTCCTGGTCAACAACGCCGGGCGTACCGACGCCGTCCCGATTCTCGAATCGACCCAGGAGCACTGGACCCAGATGCTCAACGTCAATCTCATGTCCGCGGTCCTCTGTTCCCTCCGCGCGGCCAAGAGCATGATCGGTCGGGGTGGTGGCGCGATCATCAACACGTCGTCGATCCGCGGCTTCGACGCCAACGGACGCGAGGGCGTGATGGCCTACTCCGCGGCCAAGGCGGCGTTGAACAACTTCACCCGTACGCTGGCCAAGGAGTTGGCCCCCGGGATCCGGGTCAACGCCGTCGCGCCCGGGTTCGTCGCGACCTCCTATCTCGATCGCGTCGACGAGACGATGAAGCGGACCTGGCTGGAGAACATCCCGCTGCGGAAGTTCATCGACCCGGACCAGATCGCCGCAGCGTACGTGTACCTCGCCGAGGCGCCGTACGTCACCGGGACGATCCTGACCGCCGACGCCGGGTTCACGCTCGGGCGCGGCTGAGTCGAACGCCCCGCTCCAGGAGGGTTCGCCGCGCGTCCGAGGGGGAAGAAAACGTGGCACCGCCGGGCAACAACATCTTCGTCTCGTACCAGCGGGAGTCCGCGTCCGTCGCGTTGCGGCTGCGCGCCGACCTCATCGCCCAGGGGTTCGACGTCTGGTTGGACACCGAGCAGATCCGGCCCAGCGATCGGTGGCCGGTCACCATCCAGCGGGCCCTCGCCGCCGCGGATCGGATGATCGTCCTGCTCACGCACCGGGCGGTCGCCGCGGTCGAGGTGTTCAACGAGTGGTTCTACTTCTACCAGCACCACAAGCCCCTCCACCTGATCCGCCTCGACGACTGCGAGCCGCACTACCAACTCCTGCCGTTCCAACGACTCGACTGGTCCGATCCGCTCGGACCACCGTGGCACGACCGGCTCGACGAACTCGTCGGCCAGTTGCGTGGCACCTACACGTGGCCGACCGACGATGTCGCGCCCGTGGTCACCACGCCCTTCGCGCCGACCCGGTCCCTGCCCGGCGCGCTGGTCGCACTCGAACAGGCGGTGCGACACCCGCAACGTCCGGTCGCCCTCAGCGACCAGCAACTCCAGGAGATCAACCAGCACCTGGCGCGTTCCGTACGGGAATACCTCCTCACCCGGTACGCCCGTTGGTGCGGACCCGCCCACCAGCTCGATCGGCGGTTCATCCGGTTGACCCTGGTGTACGACGAGGGCACCAACATCGCGGACCGGTGGGCGACCGCTCCCAGCACCAGGGAGAGCACCGACCTGCGCGAGCTGATCACCGATGCCGAGTCCTTCGCGTACGTGCTGCTCGGCGCTCCGGGCGCGGGCAAGACCACGCTGCTGCGCCGGCTGGAGATGGACATCGCCCGCGACGGGCTGGTGGACCCGAGTGACCCGGTGATCCCGTTCGGTGTGTCCCTGGCCGAGTACGGCTACGGCAGCGACGACGCACCACCCCCGCCCCTGCAGTGGCTGGAGCAACGGTGGACGACCCGCAACCCGCACCTGCCACCGCTACGCGAGCACCTGGCCGGCGGGCGCCTGTTGCTGCTGCTCGACGGGCTCAACGAACTCGCGCACACCGACCAGGCCGACCTGCGCCGCCGGGTTGCGGCCTGGCGGGCCTTCCTCTACGAGCACATCCGCGACGTCCCCGGCAACCGTGCCGTCTTCAGTTGCCGCACCCTCGACTACGGGGCCATGCTCTCCAGCAAGGACGTCGGGGTGCCGCACATCCGCCTCGAACCGATGAGCCCCGCCCAGGTCATCGAGTACGTCCGGGTCAACCTGCCCGAGCACGCCGCCCTGGTGACCGGCGTCCTCACCCGGGACCAGCGGATCCTGTCGTTCTACCGCACCCCGTACATGCTGCGCCTGCTCGTCGGCCAGGTCCGCGCGGTCGGCACCGTGCCCGTCGGCCGCGCCGACGCCTTCCAGAGCATGGTCCGCGAACTGCTCCGCCGGGAGATACTCGCCGGCAACCAGCGCCTCACCGATCCGGCGATGCTCACCGACCGGGAGCAGCGGCAACTGCGCGAACACGGTGGCGATCCGCACTGGCTACCGGAGCGGGGTCAGCTCATTCCCGCCCTCACCCGGTTGGCGTACCAGATGCAGCGGGCCAAGAGCGGGGCGGACAAGGGTGTGGTGGTGGTCGACTACGACACGGCCGTCGACCTGCTCAACGGGCTGGCCCGACTGGCCGAGTCGTCCCTGCGGGTCGGCCTCGACACCGGCATCCTCGACGAACGCGACCAGTCGATCCGGTTCTTCCACCAGCTTCTGCAGGAGTTCTTCGCCGCTCGCCAACTGGCCCAGGGACTCCAACCGGGCCTGGTGGCGGTACCGACCCGGCGCGACCAGGTGCGTCCCTCGCTGCCGGAGGCGATCGCGGAACTGGCTCCCGGGGAGCCGCTACCGCCGCTGCCCACCACGGGTTGGGAGGAGACCGCGACCATGGCCGCGGCGCTCACCCGCGACCCCGACGCTTACATCCGTACGATCCTCGCGGTCAATCCCGCGCTCGCCGGCCGGTGTGCCGCCGCCGGCGATGTCGCCGCCACGCCGGCACTCAAGCGGCACGTCGCGGACGTGCTCGTCGCCGCGGTCGAAGACCCGGAGCAGGACCTGCGGGCCCGGATCGAGACGGCTCACGCCCTCACCGCGCTCGGCGACCCCAGGCTGACCCGGATCGACCACGACGGCGGCATCGCGCTGCTGCCCGTGTTCGTGACCATCCCGGCACGGGTCTGGCGCATCGGTACGCAGGACAGCCCGTATCCGCTGGAACGCCCGGTGCACGAGGTTTCCCTGCCCCGTTTCGAACTCGCCCGTACTCCCGTCACCAACGCCGAGTACGGCTGCTTCATCGCGGCCGGCGGCTACCTGGACGACCGTTGGTGGCGGACCGAGGCGGCCCGTCGTTGGCGTCGGGGCGACGGGCTCACCGCCCTCATCGCCGCGGAGTGGGTCAAGAAGCGCGACAACCTCCGTCGTCGGCCCCAACTGCCGGTCAACATGCTCCGTACGGGTGCCGCGACCCTGCAACAGGCCGTCAGCATGGTCAAACTCACCGCCATGTCCGACGTCGAGATCGTCGAGGCGCTGACCGCGATCTACGGATCCGAACCTCCCAGGGCGCCGGCGTACTGGGAGGACAGTCGGCTCAACCAGGGCGGTCAGCCGGTGGTCGGGGTCAGCGTCTACGAGGCGGAGGCGTACTGCGCCTGGCTTTCCCACGTCACGGGAACGACCATCCGCCTACCCTCCGAGTACGAGTGGGAGGCGGCGGCGAGTTCCGACGCGCAGGTCTTCCCGTACGGGGACTCGTTCGATCCGTGGGCCGGGAACGCCTTCGAGTCGCACGTGCGGACGACCACACCGGTCGGGGTCTTCCCGCAGGGCCGATCCGTTGCGGGCTGTGACGACCTGTCGGGCAACGTCTTCGAGTGGACCGCCAGCCCGGCGACCCCGTACCCGCATCCGCACGGGCGGCCCGGACCCGACGACCCCGGCGCGGTACGCGTCTGTCGCGGCGGGTCGTGGCGCCACCACCAACTGCGGGCTCGGGCCGCCTACCGGGGACGCGGCCAGTGCTTCGTACGCAACGACGACCTCGGATTCCGGATCCTTCGCGACCGGTGACCGTAACGCGGCCGGATGCGGCAGCGGTCGAGGCGGGCGGCGTTCTCAGCCGCGCAGCATCTCCGCGACGGCCAGCGCCAACTCCAGCGACTGCTGAGTGTTCAGCCGTGGGTCGCACGCGGTCTCGTACCGCCCCGCCAGGTCGGCGTCGTTCAGGTCCTGGGCACCACCGAGGCATTCGGTGACGTTCTCCCCGGTGAACTCGATGTGCAGGCCGCCGGGATGGGTGCCCAGGCGGCGGTGCACCTCGAAGTAGCCGAGGACCTCGTCCATGATGCGGTCGAAGTGGCGGGTCTTGTAGCCGTTGGACGACTCGTGGGTGTTGCCGTGCATGGGGTCGCACTGCCAGACGACCCGGTGTCCGGCGGCGGTGACCGCCTGCACGATCGGGGGGAGCGCGTCCCGTACGTGGTGGTTGCTCATCCGGGCGACGAGGGTGAGCCGTCCCGGCCGGTTGTCGGGGTTGAGTCGTTCACACAGGGCCACGACCTGCTCCGGGCTGTTCGCCGCGCTGATCTTGACACCGATCGGGTTGGCGATGCGGGAGACGAAGTCGACGTGCGCGCCGTCGAGTTGCTTGGTGCGCTCGCCCACCCAGAGCATGTGCCCGGACAGCGCGTACGCCGTGGTCCCGACGATGCGGGTCAGTGCCCGGTCGTACTCCAGCGCGAGGGTTTCGTGGGAGGCGTACAGGGTGGTGGTCCGCAGGGTCCGGTCGCTGCCTATCCCGCACGCCCTGACGAACGCCATCGCCCGGTCGATCTCCCGGGCGATGGCTTCGTAGCGCTGGCCGGCGGGGGAGTGGCGGACGAAGGTCTTGTTCCACTCGTGGACCGAGTGCAGGTCGGCGAGTCCACCGCCGAGGTGGGCGCGGAGCATGTTCATCGAGGCGGCGGAGTTGGCGTACGCGCGGATCATCCGGTACGGGTCGGCGACCCTGGCTTCCGCGCTGGGTTCCAGGGAGTTGATCATGTCGCCGCGGTAGACGGGGAGCCCGAGGGAGTCCGTGTCCGCCGAGCGGGGCTTGGTGTACTGACCGGCGACCCTGGCTACCTTGACGACCGGGAGCGAGGCCCCGTACGTCAGCACCACCGCCATCTGCAGCATCGTCCGCGCGTTCGCCAGCAGGTGGCTTTCGGTGTTGTCGGCGAACGTCTCGGCGCAGTCACCACCCTGGAGCAGGAAAGCCTCGCCCGCGCACACCCGTGCGAGCTGGGCGTGCAGGTCGTCGACCTCGTGTGGGGCGACGATCGGCGCGACGCTGGTCAGCGTCTTGGTGGCGTCGTCCACGGCGGCGCTGTCCGGCCAGGGTGGCGTATGGGCACGCGGCAGCCCCCGCCATTCGTCCAGCCCGAGATCGGCCTCGGTCGTCACCTGCCCGGACAGGCCAACTCGGGCCTCACCAATCGCCATGGATGTCACGGTACGTAGTGCCGGCGGTCGACGGTGGGCGGTCCCGGGTTGTCCCACCTGCCGGCACCGATTCCCGATCCCGGGTGTCCCCGCGATGTCCGGTTAGGGATGAATATCCTAGAGTGTTGGTGGTGAGATTCAGCCGCGCCGAGTTGGCGGCTTTCCGGGGCGGGACGCTGCCGGACCTCGTCGAGCCGGGGGTGCGGCTGCTCTTCGTCGGCGTCAATCCCGGCCTGCGTACGGTTGCGGTACAGGCCCATTTCGGCAGGCGGGGCAACCGGTTCTATCCGGCGCTGTTCCGGGCCGGGATCGTGGACCGGCTCATCGACGCCTCCGCCGGATTCCTACCGGACGACCGGGAGCACCTGAGTGCGCGGGGGATCGGTATCACCAGCCTGGTCGCGGCGGCAACGGCTCGGGCGGACGAACTCAGTGTGCAGGAGCTGACCTCGGGGGCTCGGGCGTTGGCGGAGCGGGTCGCCCGGATCGGTCCGAGGGTGGTGGCGGTGCTCGGCATCACCGCGTACCGGATCGCGTTCGAACGTCCGAAGGCGCTGGTCGGCCGCCAGCCGTACGAGATCGGTGGGGCGCAGCTCTGGGTGGTGCCGAATCCGAGCGGGCTGAACGCCCACGCCACCCTCGCCGGACTGGCCGACGCATACCGTCAGGTCGCTCTGGTGGCCGGGATCGAGCTTGTCGACAATTCCCCGTGACAGCGCGCCGTCACAGGGTGGGAGGTGGCATCGGCACCTGCAGGTAGACCGCCCCGCGCAGGTCCAGCCAGGCGCTCGTCGGTGTGCGTACCAGTCGCATCACCACCTCTTCGCAGCTCGGGCAGCGGCCGACCAGGCCGGGTGCGTGCGAGTAGACCCGCACCGTGGCGAGTGGTTTGGTCGAGCCGCAGTTGGCGCACCGTTGCATGGCGGCGGTGAGGTCGACGGCGAAGATCTCCCGCATCGGGCCGGCGAGCATGTTCCCGTCGACGTACTGCTGCTGGTCGGTCATCTCAACCTCCGGTTGGGCCGAACCTCTCGGTCTTGACCCGCTGGGCGTCGTGACCGACGGCCACGAGGATGTCGGCGACGGCCTCCACCAGCCCGGTCGGGCCGCAGACGAAACACTGCGGTTCGAGGTCCGGTGGCCAGCCGTGGTTGTTGACGTCGGCGACACCGAGTCGATGGGGCGATCCCGGCCAGCCGTCGGGCGCCTGCCGGGTGTAGACGTAACTGACGTCCAGCCCCTGGTCGTCGCGGACCCGTCGGCGCAGTTCGTCGGCGAAGTAGACGTCATGCTCGGTCCGTACCGAGTAGATCAGGCGGAACGGGACCCGGCTGCCGATGGCTCGTCGCGCTCGTACCATCGCCATCAGTGGCGCGATGCCGGAGCCACCGGCGACCAGCAGGACCGGCGCGGTGTCCGTGTCACGCCAGACGAACCAGCCACCGACCGGTCCGCGGATCTCCACCGGGTCGCCGACGGCGAAAACATCGATCAGGTACGGCGAGACCTCACCGTCGGGCACCCGCTGTACGGTCAGCTCGATCAGGTTCCGGTCCGGGGCAGACGAGATCGAGTAGGAACGTTCCGCCTGGTAGCCGTCGGCGGCGGTCAGGCGCACGTCGACGTGCTGACCGGGTACGTGTCCGGGCCAGTCGTCCACCTTCAGCACCAGGGTGCTGGCGGTGGAGGTTTCCTCCCGGTGTTCGACCAGGTGGGCGAGGCGCCACGTCGCCATCTCAGTCGCCCTGGTACCGCTGCTCGCGCCACGGGTCACCGTAGTCGTGATATCCGGCCGTCTCCCAGAAACCCGGCTCGTCGGTCAACAACAACT